>CAYREJ010000031.1:0-4816 GCA_964423235.1 uncultured Acidobacteriota bacterium
TTACTAAATGGGGAGAATGGGGAAGCGGTGAGGGGCAATTTAATGGACCTACAAGCGTGGCAGTAGCAAATGATGGAAGCATTTACATTGCAGATACAGGTAATAATCGGATAGAGAAGTATGACACGAGCGGCAATTTTGTATCATCATGGGGTGGTTATTCCGGAGATGGCTTTTTTTACTATCCTTATGGAATTGCCGCTTCAGCTAATGGAGATATTTATGTGGCTGATACTGGGAATAATAGGATACAGAAATTCAATAATAATGGAGATTTTGTAAATAAATGGGGAATTGAAGGGACAGGGGAAGGTGAATTTCATTTCCCAGAGGGTATAGCAATAGGAAGCGATGCAAGTGTATATGTAGCGGATACAGGCAATCATCGGGTTCAGAAATTTGATTCTGATGGGAATTTCATAATTGAATGGGGCAGCTATGGTTCAGGAGAAGGGGAGTTTAGATACCCTGTTGGAATTGCAATAAGCGCAGATGGCTATGTGTATGTATCAGATGAATTGAATCATCGTATTCAGAAATTTGATAGCAATGGGAATTTCATATTAAGCTGGGGAACAGCGGGGAATATTGAAGGGTATTTTTATTATCCACGAGGTATTGCAGTTGACAAAAATGGATATGTCTATGTAGCAGATAGCTTGAATAGCCGTATCCAGAAATTTAGTCCGGACGGAGTATTTATAATGAAATGGGGTAGTTATGGAGAGGAAGATGGGCAATTCTATTATCCTTATGGAATTGCTATAGGAGCAGAAGGTAATATTTATGTGACGGATATGAGTGAAATGGATGATTATGGGAGAGTCCAGAAATTTAGCGCGGATGGAATATTTTTAGATAATTTAGGATATTTTACAAGCGCTTATGGAATAGCAGCCTCAGCAGACGGCACTTTATATTTAGCAAATACTTACGATTGGCAGATTCTAAGGATGGCAGCTCTTCCTGTAATTACACTATTTGAACAAACCCTTCCTATTAATCAAGCAAGTAATACTATGCAAGAGTATCCGGTTAGTATAGGAATGCTCAATACATCCGGTAAGCTTTATTTTGAAGGAATTTTGAAAAATGGCATTGGGCAAGTAATTGATGAAGATAGATATGCATTTTATATAGCTGAAGGGAATATGCCGATGAAATTATCAACTGATAAGCGATATTACCTACCGGGCGAGAGTGCGATTATTACTGGAGAAATTATGAATCTAACAACAGTAGATGCTATTGGAGTAAATATAGAACTAAATTTAAGCTCGCAAGGCACGAGTGAGACGATTTATTCAGCAATAGTCGATATACCCGCAGGCGGTAGCTATCCATTTAGCACGACAGTAACGAAAGCAGATGAAGCTTTATATACAATTACTGCAACAGCCAGTCAAAATAATCAGGTAATCTCGGATGCTGTAGAACAGTTTGAAGTTACTTCAATGAAAGTTATAGCGGAAATAAATGTCCCAGAGGTAGCGGGTAATGAATCATTTGATATTATTATTAAACTGCGGAATGAGGGGAAAATAACTGCATCAGTTAATATCGCATATGAAAAATCGAGTTTGAGTAATGATATGAATTCTTTATTAAATTTCGGTTCTTCTCAAGTAAATGAAACTATTAGTCTATTACCGGGTGAGACAAGAGAAATAATATACTCCGAGCAAATCAGTTCAAATACAAATTTTATATTCACATTAAGCGGTGATTTGAATCAAACAATAACTCGGACAGTGAATTACGGATATGGAGCGTCCATAAATTTATTAATGATAGAAGGTATATGTCAGCAGATTAATGCTGGTTCTGAGATATGTCAAGAAGGACAGATAGCTGTGCCTATCAATATTTATAATCCTGGACAATTAGATGAGAATATAACAGTTAATTATCGGATATTGAAGGGGAATGAAGTGGTACTGATGGAGAGTCGTAATTATTTTATTTCCGCAGGAGGTGCGGTTGCGGATAAATTGCAGGCTGACCTTTTAGAAGGCAGCTATATAATAACAGCAAGCAGCCAGTTGCCGGATGCAGTTGCGCAAAAAAATATATTGGTAGCAAAGAAAGAAAAGGTACTGATATCATTAGTAGTGGGGATGCAAAATGATGGAGTTATTCCTATAACAGTGAATTTAGCTAATGCTGGGTATGAGAATTTTGAAGGGACGGTTGTTGTATCAGTGGTGAATGATTTGAATGAAGTAGTCTGGAGTGCATCACAGGATGCGATGCTGACAGCGAATCCGGAAAATCCTATTTTGGTAGCATATGAATTCAATATCAATCCGGCAGCAATGGCTCCTGGTAATTATACTTTAAAAGCTGAAGTCTTGAGGGTAAACAATCAGCCGGTAGCAGTTTCTGAAGCTCCGATAACGGTTGCTGGTCCTATCTTTTCAATTACGCAATTGCCATCATATCAAACTTATATAGCAGGTCAAGAAGTTACTTTTGTTTTTGGGGTTAGGAACACCGGTAATCAGGATGGAGAGGTAGAATTACATCTGAAAGCTTATGATTTAATTGATTTGAATCGCAAAGAATGGATAAAAGCAGGTGAAGAGAAGTTGATAGACTTTGGTTTTGCATTACCCGCTGATTTAGAGACGAAAGATTATTATGCTGATTATGTAATCAAGAATAATGCAACCGCCGCCATCATCCAAAAAGGTAGCATAAAATATAAAGTGGAAGGATTAAGTATAACGGTTAATGCTGAGCTTGATAAACAGAATTATAATATTGGGGAAACTGCACATCTAACCATAATGATAACAACACAACTGCAATCATCAGTTGAATTAACTGCTCGTGTCAATTATGCCAATTACGAATCACAGCAATCTTTTACACTAAATGGAACGCAAGTATTAGCATTTGATATACCATTGGAAGAAATAACTGGGACGAAACTGTTTTATGGGATACATTTTGATACTGGACGCAGTGCATATCTTAATTCGTTATATATCTACAAGGTAGGAGAAATCATAAGTATAATTACAGATAAGCAGGTATATAATGAAGGAGAAACGGTAAATCTTCAAATAAATGGTACCAAGAATGGTCAGTTGACAATAAATGGACCGGGTGGATACACAGATACATTTGAATTTACTGGTTCAGCAAGTAAATCATTTGCCTTGCCGTCGGTACTAACAGGCGGTACTTACTTTATAGAATGGACATTGAAGGTAACTGAAGCAGATGGAAGCATAAATACTTATTCAGATAGGCATCCATTTGATGTATCAGGCATCACTGTTAAGGTGAAAGATAGTTCATTAGATAAAGGAAAATATGCATCATCCGATACATTGACAATGGAAATGAAGATAGAAAGCAATCGCGATTTATCAGCGATTTTAAGAATGATGGTGATCAATCCGGAAGGGAATATAATTTCTTCAATTATGCTTGCTCAAATGCTAAAAAGATAAGAAATTGTGGAACTCTATAAACTCTACAAACTCTATAGACTCAATAAACTCAAATCGAGTTGAGAGTTTATAGAGTTCCACCAATTCTACCTATTATCCACTGCTTCATTCACTTTATCAACTATAACCTATAACCTATCACCTATTACCTATAACCTATTACTTATAATCTTTGCGTGCTTTGCGAGCTTTGCGTGAAATAATTATTTGAATACTCACGCAAAGAACGCAAAGAGCGCAAAGAGAAAAGAAGTTAAGAAGTTAAGAGAAAACTGACCAATTATAGAAGAGGTAAGATATGGTGGAACTCACAACTCTCAACTCTATAAACTCTATAAGCTTTTCTCTGCGGTGAATTTATCTGAAAAGTAAAATATGCCTTCTTATCATCTTAACTTCCTAACTTCTTAACTTCCTAACTTCTCAACTTCCTTCATTATGGTTTCTAATTTTTTTGCTATTGGAGTTGCTTTTAGCATTTAGAATAAACTGACAAAAGACTATTGACAGAATAAAAAAAATAATCCATTATATAAAATTCAAAAAAATTTAGATGGGTAGATATGAAAAACAACCTAAAGAAAACTGCCTTATATAACGAGCATAAAAAGCTTAATGCAAGGATAATAGAATTTGCTGGTTTTTTAATGCCAGTGCAATATACAGGGGTTATAGAAGAGCATTTAGCTGTTAGGAACGATGCCGGAATCTTTGATGTAAGTCATATGGGTGAAATTTGGATTTCCGGAACAAAAGCGATGGAATGGCTTAATAAGCTTGTTAGCAATGATATAACAAGAATGCAACCCTTTCAAGCTCAATACAACGCAATGCTTTATCCGAATGGAACGGTAGTAGATGATCTATTAGTTTATAAATTCAATGAGCAAGAATATATGCTTTGTGTTAATGCGGCTAATATAGAAAAAGATTTTTCTTGGTTAGAGGAAAATAAGATAGCCGAGGTTAAAATTGAGAATAAGAGTGGTGAATATTCTCAAATAGCAATTCAAGGGCAAAAAGCAATAGAAATATTAAGACCTCTAACTAAAACTGTGCTTGATGAGATTAAATATTATAGATTTTGTTTAGGAGAGGTAGTAGGGAGAAAAGCTATTATTTCAAGGACAGGGTATACAGGAGAGGATGGTTTTGAATTATACATTGCGAATGAAGATGCAGTGCCAGTATGGGAAAGTCTATTGAAAGAAGGAGAAAAGCATCATTTGAAGCCAGCAGGTCTTGGTGCCAGAGATACTTTGAGATTAGAAGCAGGAATGCTTCTATATGGAAACGACATGGATAATACAACTACTGCTTTAGAAGCTGGATTAAATTGGATTATTAAATTTGAA
>CAYREJ010000031.1:4826-15317 GCA_964423235.1 uncultured Acidobacteriota bacterium
GGGGATTTTATCGGAAAAGAAGCTCTGCTAAAGCAAAAAGAAAAAGGATTAAAGAGGAAATTAGTCGGATTTGAATTAATGGAACCGGGCATTGCACGCCATAGCTATTCAGTAGTAAATAATGAAGGTAAAAGCATTGGGTATGTAAGCAGTGGAATCTTTTCTCCATTTTTGAAGAAAAGTATAGGCATGGCTTATGTTCCAATAGAATTAGCTGAGCTGAACACTGAAATACTTATTGATATTAGAGGAAAAATTAAAAAAGCTAAAATAGTTCCTATGCCATTTTATTCAAGAAAAAGAATAGCAAAATAAAAAAACCTGTTGACTATGATTAAAAAATATGATAACTATAAAAAATTATTAAAAAATGAAGCATTTTGCATTTTATTTTTATGAATAAAAAATTAAGAGGTGGAATATGGATTATCCTGAAGATTATTATTATACAAAAGACCATGAATGGATAAAGGTTCAAGGAAATTATGGTATAATTGGGATAACGGATTACGCTCAAAGACAGCTTGGAGATATCGTATATGTAGAATTACCAGAGGAAGGGCAGAGTTTTGAAGCAGGGGAACCAATAGGTTCAATAGAATCAGTTAAAACAGTTGCTGAGGTTTATTGTCCAGTAAGTGGAGAAGTGGTAGAAGTAAATGAGAAAGTAGCAGCAGAACCAGAGTTGGTGAATACTGATGCTCATAAAGCAGGATGGCTAATAAAAATTAAGATAAAAGATAAAAGCGAGTTAGAAGACTTGTTAGACGCTGATGAATATCAGGAATTAATAGAGGAAGAAGAATGAGTTACATCTCTAATACCGATGAAGATTTGCAGAAGATATTTAAAGAGATAGGTATTAGCTCCGTTGAAGAGTTATTTTCAGATATCCCAAAGGAAATAAGATTAAAAGAAGAACTTGATTTACCGCCATCATTGTCGGAAAAGGAATTAATTGACTTTTTCCAAAAGATAGCAGCTAAGAATAAGCAATTTAAAGAATTGCCGTGTTTTATAGGGGCGGGTAATTACTTTCATTATGTTCCTGCGGTGGTAAAAGATATTGTTAGTCGCTCTGAGTTTTATACAGCATACACGCCTTATCAAGCTGAGCTTTCACAGGGCACCCTTCAAGCTACCTTCGAATATCAAAGTTTTATTTGCATATTAACTCAAATGGAAGTTTCAAATGCTTCAATGTATGATGGAGCTACTGCTGTTGCAGAAGCTATACTTATGGCACAAAGAATAAATAATAAATCAGAAGTTATCCTTACATCTTCTTTGCATCCAGAATATAAAGAAGTCGTAAAGACTTATTTAAAGAATGTGAATATATCAATAAAAGAATTACCTTTTACAGAAACTGGCGAAGTTGATATTGAAGAATTGGAAAAAAAATTAACGGCTAATACATCGGCAGTAGTTATTCAGAATCCCAATTTTTTTGGCGTCATAGAAGATTACCAAAAAATCTTTCCTCTTTTAGATGAAAAGATAATAAAAATAGTAGTTATAACCGAGCCTTTATCCTTAGGCATATTAAAGCCGCCGGGGCAATTTGCAGCTGATATAGTTGTTGGAGAGGGACAATCTTTTGGATTAGCACCTTCTTATGGTGGACCGGGATTCGGATTCTTGGCTACAAAATATGAATATGTTAGAAAAATGCCCGGAAGATTAGTAGGGGTTGCTTATGATAACAAAGGAAACAGAGGTTTTGTTCTGACTTTATCTACCAGAGAACAACACATTAGAAGAGAAAAAGCTACTTCAAATATTTGCACCAATCAAGCCCTTTGCGCTTTAGCTGCTACCGTCTACCTTTCTCTTTTGGGACCTAAAGGATTGAAAAAATTAGCTAATTTGAATACACAAAATGCGCATTATTTACAAGAAAAATTATGCAAAAATAGTAATTGCAATTTAAAATTTAAAGGACCTTTCTTCAATGAATTCACATTACAAATTAATTCTTCAGTCGATAAATTACTTCATCATCTTTACGATGACGGTTTTATTGGTGGCTTGCATTTAAAAAAATTTTATCCTGAATTAGAGAACTGCTTACTTATTAATTGCACTGAAATGCATAACAAAGAAATTATGGATAGATTTATTGAAAGTTTCCTAAGATTTTTATGAATAATCAAAGATATCATTTAAGAGAACCTTTAATTTTTGAAAAGTCAAAGGAAGGTAGGGAAGGGTTGAGAATTCCCCAATGCGAAGTTCCTGAGAAAGAATTAAAGTCATTCATCCCGGAGAATATGTTAAGACAAGATATAGAAGAGATGCCACAATTAAGCGAAGTAGATGTAGTAAGGCATTTTTATAGACTCTCCAGCTGGAATTATTGCATTGATAAAGGAATGTATCCGCTAGGTTCTTGCACCATGAAATATAATCCCAAAGTAAATGAGCAAATTGCTTCAGATAGTCGCTTCCTCCTTACGCATCCATATCAACCGGAAGGAACAGTTCAGGGGAATCTGTTTATTATGTATTTATTAGAGAAAATGCTATGTATTATTTTCAATATGGATCGTTTTACGCTTCAACCAGCTGCAGGAGCTCATGGCGAAATCACAGGGATGATGATAATAAGAGCATATCTTCAGGATCAAGGGAATCCAAGAAAATTTATTCTTATCCCTGATTCCGCCCACGGAACTAATCCGGCTAGCGCCGCTTTATCCGGCTACCAAGTAAAACAAATAAAATCAGCTGAAGACGGATGCATAGATATTTCTAAGCTTCAGGAAGCTATGAACGAAGATGTAGCTGCTATAATGCTAACTAATCCAAATACTTTAGGATTTTTTGAAAAAGATATTATAAAAATTTGTGATATAGTTCACTCCAAAGGGGGATTAGTATATTGTGATGGAGCAAACATGAATGCTTTGATTGGCATAGCTAATATTGGAGCTATGGGTATTGACCTCCTGCACTTAAATCTTCATAAAACTTTTTCCACCCCTCACGGTGGAGGAGGACCTGGTAGTGGTCCTTTAGGGGTTAAAAAGCATCTTGAAGATTATCTGCCCATCCCAATTATTGAAGAAAAAGACGGCTATTATTACCCCGTTTATAATAGAAAAAAATCAATAGGAAAAATAAGAAGCTTCTATGGAAATTTCGCAGTTTTAATAAAAGCATTAGCATATATTCTCTCTCTCGGCTCACAAGGGTTAAAAAAAATAGCTATTAATGCGGTAGCAAATGCTAATTATCTTCGGACAAAATTAAAAGATTATTATTATTTGCCTTATAAAAAAGCCGTTATGCATGAAGTAATATTTTCTGATAAAAATCAATCTAAAAAGGGAATCCACGCAATAGATATCGCTAAAAGACTAATAGATTATGGTTTCCATCCCCCAACAATATATTTTCCTCTCATAGTATCCGGAGCTTTAATGATTGAACCAACTGAAACTGAAAGCATAGAAGAACTTGATAGATTCATAGAAGCAATGATTAAAATAGCTAAAGAAGCAGAAGAGAATCCGGAATTAGTAAAAGCAGCTCCCTATACAACCCCAGTCGGTAGACTAAATGAAACTGAAGCTGCAAGAAAACCAATCCTCACTTATAAAACCCTAAAATAAGATAGGGGTAATTCTTTGTGCTCTTTCCGTTTTTGCGAGGAACTCGCTAACTCTCAATAAAATAATGGATAATAATGCAGCAGATATATTTCTTTTTTATATATTGAGGCAGAACTCTAAAAATAAACCTAAACTGATACGAGGCTTCAAACTTGTGAGCACAATATTTTTATATGTATTTTGTCCGGATACTGCTTCAAATAGAGCTTGGCGAAATTCCAAATTTTTTTCTGCATACCTTATTAGAGGGTCTAAAGATAAATACTTAGATGCAAAATAAGTAAAGTACCGAACAAATCTTCCATACCATAAATCTTTTATAAGGAACTTACAATTTTTTTCAAATTCATAAAAAGCTTCTTTAGAAATTCCTTTATAGATAATAACATCAGCAGCATAAATTCCTGTAAGAATAGCTGAATTAATGCCCTTTCCTTTGAAAGGTCTCATAAGACCAGCAGCATCTCCTATTATCACAAATCTATTCCCATAAAAAGAAGTAGCAGGAGATGTCGGAAAGCAACCAGCATAAGCATTGTTTAATTCAAAATGGAAAGGTAATAATTCCTTAACTTCTTTCATTGATAAAAAAGCTTTTAGGTCCTTTATCCCTACTGTTTTTCCTGCCACAATTACAGAAAAATGATTCCCTTTTGGTGTAATTGCGGCAAATTCTATTCTTTTGTTCGAAGGGATAAAAACTTGAATTCTCCCTTTAAAGGCATCTATGTATTCAAAATTTGGTGGATGAATTTTTGAAACAATAGCATCCAAATACTGAGGAGGTTTGTAGTTGGTTTTTTCGCAAAAAGAATTCCTCAAAGTTGCATCCAGACCAAATGCTCCTACTATTACATCCACTGAATAAGTAGCTCCATCAGTGTAAATAATTGCATCTTCCGGATGAAATTCTACATTGGTTGCTCTTACTTTTATCACTCTGCAACCTCTTTCTTCTGCAATCTTTAATAAAAATTTATCTAATTCTACTCTTCTGATTGCCCAAGAAATTTCATTACTTTTTTGATCCACTAAATCTATATGATGTTTTTCGGAATAAAGCACATAACCCAATATTTTCCTTTGCAGCATTGATTCAGGTAATTTTATCTCCAATTCATTCTCTAAAATATTGAGAATTGGCGGTGAAAGAACTCCCATACATTGATTGTATTGTGTGCCATACTCTTTAGGCTCAAATATGTAAACTTCAATCTTTTTATTCAATTTGCTTGCTTCTTTTAATAATCTAAGACCACAGCTGACGCCTGCCGGTCCCCCTCCTATAATCCCTACTGAACAACCATCTGTTAATGGTCCATATCCTCTATTCTCTTTCATAAATCCTCTTCTTTTACCTTATTACCTCTTTCAAAAATAATTTAATAAATTTATGAATAAATCTAAATCTGAACAACTGCCAAAATATATTTTTATATGAATCATCCCCAGTAAACATATCCCATAATAATTCATGAATAACTGGATCGGAAGCAGCTGCTTCTTCTTCCGCTATCTCAATCAATATTTTAGCAAATTTTTTATTTTTCACTAACATCTCATTTATCTTAAATAACAAATATCCATATTTATTATCTAAATTATATTTAGCACGACAAGGCAAAAAATAATTTCTGTAAAAGTTCTTCTCTCCAGTTTTATAATTGATTATTACCTCTGCTGCTTTTGTAGCAGTGAAATAAGCAGAGCCTATTCCATCCTTATAATACCGAGATATGTTTGCATCTCCTATAGCAATAAAATTATTACCATAAGGATAACTTGCCCCTTTTATAGGTAGTTTCGGATAGCAAAGACAAGATATTTTTGTTTCTTCAGGTAAGCCTAACTTCTCTTTCACAATCTTATTATTTAAAAAATTAAAAAAATCTTTTACTACTAAATCCTTCCCAATCAATGTTAAGGTTAGATAATTCTCTTTCGGTGTCAAAGCAGCTAAATTAATTCTCGGAATATCCAATATAAAAACATAAATCTTATTTGCTATTTTTTTATCTAAAAAATCTTTGCTAACCGGAATTTCAACTTGGAGAGCTTTTGCTACTTTCGGAATTTTATATTTTGAGTTTCCAATGATTATATCTTTTTTAAAAGTAGAATTAACTCCGAATGCAGCTACTATTATATCATACTCAAAACATCTATCCGTGCAAATTATTTTTAATTTTTCTCTTCTGTCTTTAGGAATTATTATAGACTTAACCATAGCAGGAATAAAATTAGCTCCTTTTTCTATTGCCTTCTCAAGAATAAGACTATCTAAGCTCTTTTTATTGGTTTCTTTTATATCAGTCGGTCCGCCCCCTCTATAAATGGTAAATAAAGGGGGCTTCTTTTTTTGATGATAATTAAGCTCCCCTCCTTCCGTAATCAAACAATATCCTTCTATCTTAGATTGAATAACGCTGTTGTCCAATTTGATTCCTATCCTTTTTAAATTATCTATTGCTTCATGAGATAATACCCCAGCACAAAAATTACATCCTGCCGGTCCCTTCTCTAAAAAATTTTTGTAATCCAGCAAGTCTATTTTAATATTTATCCCTTTTTCTTCCGATAAATTTATTAATTGTATAGCACATATAGAACCAGCTGGACCCGCTCCCACAATTCCTATTGATAATTCAAGATTTTTTTTCTGCTGCTTCCCAATTATTGATTTTAACATCAAATTATGATAGCATAATTAGCAGAGGTTTAAAAATGAATAAATCAAATTTAATAATTATTTTTTCAATTCTCTTTCTCTCTTCATTCTTGTTTTCACAAGAAAAAGAAAGCGAATTAAGATTTGGACTAATGACTCAAGATATCTCCACTGTTTATCCTTGGGAAATAATTGATTTAGCTACCGGCGCTCTCCTATCAAATGTTTATGAGCAGTTAACTCAATTTTCAGAAAATAGCACCTCTATTCAACCGGCTTTAGCTGAAAAATGGGATTATTCCCCAGATTTTAAAACCTGGACCTTCTATCTTAGAAAAAATGTTAAGTTCCATAATGGTGAAATTTTTAATGCTGATTCAGTAATTGAAACTTTTAAATATGTAAGAATAATTAAACCGAAGATTGAAAAAATCAATGATTACGAAATAAAGATGATATTGAACGAACCTAATTCTGCTCTTCTAATTACTTTAGCAACTGATTATTGCTCAATAGTTTCTAAAGCAACAATTGAAAGCTACTTAAAAAAGAAAGATCCTCCGGATGTTTATGGAACAGGTCCTTTTATTTTTAATACTTGGATAAAAGGTAAAAAGATTGTTCTAACAAAAAATAAAAATTATTGGGGAAAGCAAGCATTGATTGACAAAATAACCTTTTATCCATTTAAAACAAATGAAGCTCTTATGAAAGCACTTATGGAAAACAAAATTGATTTAACCGATGGAATAATTCCGGATAATATTCCTGCAATTAGGTCTAATCCCAAATTATATTTCAAAGCTCAAACGGGTCTTAATTTCGCTTATTTAGCTTTTAATTTGACTCGCAAACCTTTCAATGATAAAAGAGTAAGAGAAGCAATTGCTCATTCAATTGATAAAAAGAATCTAATAAATAAATTCTTTTATAATGGACAAGGAGGAGTAGCAGCAAAGAGTTGCTTACCTCCAAGTATGTTTGGATATTATAAAGATATACCGGAATATGAATATAATCCTGATAAAGCAAAAAAATTATTACAAGAAGCAGGTTATCCTGAAGGATTTGATACTACTTTGACACCTACTGGGGCAGTTCGTCCTTATATGCCAGATCCTATAGGAATAGCTAATGCTGTTAAAGATCAATTAGCTGCTATAGGTGTCAGAGCAAAAATCGTTCATACCAATAGCTGGAAAGAATTTTTAGAAATAACTACCGCTAAATCTAACTTTGATTTAGCTTTGATGGGATGGATAGCCGATACAGGAGACCCAAATGATTTTCTTACTTCTCTTTTAGCAACTCAATCAATTGGACTTTATAACTCTTCTCAATGGTCAAATAAAGAATTCGACAGCTTATTAATCCAAGCAAGAGCTCAAAGCCCAGAAAAAAGAATTGAATTATATAGAAAAGCTCAACTCTTAGTTTACAAGGAAATACCTATTATTCCCCTTTTCCATTCTTTTCAACTTGCAGCTTGGAATGAGAAAGTTCATAATTTTAAATTGCATCCTGCAAGCCGCTTGTTTTTGAAAAGTGTATATATGAAATAAAGGAAAGAGAAACCACAAGATTACACAAGATAAGCATATTAAATGTTGTCTTTGCGTTGCAATGGATATCTAAAGCAATTATAATATTTTTGCTTTTTTCATTTGCAATATTCATATTGTCCTCTTTTGGGGTATTAATTACCCCTTTTTTTTTAATTAGGTCATTATAACACTAATGACCTTATGGCATAAAGCCAGTTCTTATAATATCAAAGAGAATAAGAAATATATATTGTAGCTAAAAAACTTTGCGCCCTTTGTGATAACTCTGTGTCCTTTGTGGTTAAAAAATATAAGCTATAAATAGAATAAAGCAACCTTAAATCAATAATTTCTGAGAACACTAAATAGATATATTAAATGAATGTATCAGAAGAAAAATCTCGTGATAATCTGTGAAATCTTATGGTTATAAATTGAAATTTTCGTTTTTTTGGAAATGACTTTTTATATAATCAACAATGTCTGAAGTATTAGTTCCGGGCTGAAAGATTTCAGCAACGCCCATTTCTTTTAATTTTGGTATATCAATATCAGGGACAATCCCTCCCAAAATAACTAAAACATCCTCCATATTGTTCTTTTTGATAAGGTCCATTATTTCTTTCACCAAAGTAAGATGAGCCCCCGAAAGGATACTTAACCCTATAACATCAACATCTTCTTGAATAGCGGCATTAACAATTTGCAGAGGCGTTTGTCTTAATCCGGTATAAATGACTTCCATACCAGCATCTCTTAGAGCTCTTGCTACTATTTTAGCTCCTCGGTCATGTCCATCAAGCCCCGGCTTAGCTATTAATACCCTTATCTTTTTCATATCGTTTCCTCCTTTATATAACTTGAGGCTCTTGCCATTCTCCAAAAACTTCTTTTAAAGTATTGCATATTTCACCAATTGTGCAATAAAATTTCACTGCATCAATAATATAAGGCATTAAATTGCTTCCATCTTTTGCTGCCCTCTTTAATTCAGCCAAAGCTTTGCTTACTTCTTTTTGAGATCTTGTTCTTCTTACTTCTTTTATCCGCTGCAGCTGCTTCTGTTGTATAGCTTCATCAATATAAAGATAAGGTATAGGCTTACTCTCTTGAATAAATTCATTTACTCCAACAATAATTTTTTCTTTTTTTTCAATTTCTTTTTGATACCGATAAGCAGCATCAGCAATTTCTTTTTGTGGGAAGCCTTTTTCAATAGCCGGTATCATTCCTCCCATAGCATCAATTTTATCAAAATATTCATAAGCAGCTTTTTCCATATCAGAAGTTAATCTTTCAACAAAATAAGAACCTCCTAAAGGATCAATGGTATTAGCAACTCCACTTTCATAAGCGATAATTTGTTGAGTTCTTAATGCGATTGTAACAGCCTCCTCGGTAGGCAATGCATAAGTTTCATCTAATGAATTAGTATGAAGGGATTGGGTTCCTCCTAAAACGGCGGCTAAAGCTTGGATTGTTGTTCTTATTACATTATTATAAGGTTGCTGAGCCATTAAGCTGCAGCCTGCTGTTTGAGTATGAAAACGCAATAACCAAGACCTTTCATTCTTGGCTTTAAATCTATACCTCATAGTGTGAGCCCAAATCCTTCTTGCCGCTCTGTATTTAGCTATTTCTTCAAAAAAATCATTATGAGCATTAAAGAAGAAAGAAAGGCGAGGTGCGAACTCATCTACTTCTAAACCGGCTTTAATAGCATGTTGGACATATTCTATTCCATCATATAAAGTAAAAGCAAGTTCTTGAACAGCAGTTGAACCTGCTTCTCTAATGTGATAGCCGCTAATACTGATAGTGTTCCAACGCGGAACATACTTACTACAAAAAGCAAAAATATCAGTAATGATTCGCATAGACGGTTCTGGAGGAAATATCCATTCTTTTTGTGCTATATACTCTTTTAGAATATCATTTTGGATAGTTCCGGAAATCTTTTTTATATCTGCTCCTTGTTTTTCAGCTACTGCTATATACATAGCCAAAAGAACAGCAGCAGGCGCATTTATGGTCATAGAAGTAGTTATTTCTGATAATGGAATTCCATCAAATAAAGTTTCCATATCCTTAAGAGAAGCAACTGCAACTCCGCATTTACCAATTTCTCCTATTGCTAAAGGATCATCAGAATCTCTACCCATTAAAGTTGGCAGATCAAAAGCTACGCTCAGCCCAGTTTGACCTTGTTTTAATAAATACTTATATCGCTGGTTTGTCTCTTCAGCAGTTCCGAAACCGGAAAATTGCCTCATAGTCCATAATTTTCCTCTGTACATAGTCGGATGTATCCCTCTTGTATATGGAAAAACACCCGGAAATCCTATATCGGAAATAAAATCAATATCTTGAATATCTAAAGGAGTATATAATCTTTTTATTGGAACACCGGAAATAGTTGTGAACTTCCAATTCCGCTCCGGCATCTTTTCCAACGACGCACCAATAACCTCCTCTTCCCATTTCTCTTTTTCTTTTTTTATACTCTCAATTTCGCTAATTTTTCTTTTCTTTACTGCCATAATTTTCACCTTTTATTTTTTATTTAATATTATAATATAAAGTGCAATTCTAAACAATAGATTACAACGTATTTGGTCAGTTTTCTCCAAAATTATTATTTTGAAATTATTTTATGCTTTTT
>CAYREJ010000032.1:0-15048 GCA_964423235.1 uncultured Acidobacteriota bacterium
AACTCTATAAACTCTACAAACTCAATAATAATTATTTCACGCAAAGCTCGCAAAGAACGCAAAGTTCGCAAAGATCATCTTCTTTCATTAACTTCTTAGCTTCTTAACTTCTTAACCTCGCATTATGGGTTATGAAACATGGGTAATAGGTCATATAACCCATGACCCATGACCCATGACCCATGACCTATAACCTATACCCCTTGACAAAGGAAATAAAATAAGATATATTTAGTCTTCATTATAAAAAAATATGAACTATTTTAAATTAATTTTTATTATCATAATTATAATTTCAAGTCATTTTTCTATTGCTGAAGAAAAAGAAAAGATTGGGTTTTTTGAGAAAACGGGCAATTATGCAAATTTAAATTTAGAATTTAAGGATGAGAATGGTCAGAAGGTATTATTAAAAAAATTAGTAGATAAGCCGACAATAATTTTATTAGTGTATTATAGATGTCCGGGGATCTGCAATCCTCTTTTAGCATCAATGGGTGAAGTAATAGATAATTTAGATTTAGATGCAGGAAAAGAATATAGGATTATTTCTATAAGTTTTGATGAGACAGATACTTATAAGATTGCTGCGGAAAAGAAGAAAAACTATTTAGCTGGGCTGAAAAAGAATATACCGGAATGGTCTTGGAGATTTTTAACTGGTGATTCGGGCAGTATTAAAAAATTTACTGAATCAGTAGGCTTTTATTTTAAGAGGGAAGGAAAAGAATTTATACATCCGACAGGTTTAATAATATTAAGTCCGAATGGAAAAATAACTCGTTATCTTTTTGGGATATCATTTTTGCCTTTTGATATAAAGATGGCGTTATTGGAAGCATCAGCAGGAAAAGTAGGCTCTCCAGTGAATAGAATTTTAAGATTTTGTTTCAGTTATGAGCCAAAGGGGAGAAAATATGCATTTAATTTTTTAAGAATTTTTGGAATAGGAATGGTGCTTATAGCTGTAAGCTTATTTATTTTTTTAATATCAAAATCTAAGGATAAATGAGGAGAAAAAATGCAAAGTTCAATTATAAGCGGTTTACCCTTTGAGAATTATTTAGAAGCGAAGGGGAGATTTTCAGGGATTTTAGGGTGGATTTTTTCAACAAATCATAAGAGGATAGGGATTCTTTACTTAGTAGTAATGATGTCATTATTTAGCGTAGGAGTGGTATTTGGTTTATTAATGAGGCTTGAATTGATTTCGGCTGGTAAAACTATCATGGAGTCTCAGACATATAATGCCTTATTTACTTTGCATGGAGTGATAATGATATTTATGTTTGTAATACCGGGGTTGCCAGCGGTGTTTGGAAATTTCTTTTTACCGATACAAATAGGAGCTAAGGATGTAGCATTTCCGAGATTGAATTTATTATCTTGGTGGTTGTTTGTAAGCGGATGTATATTAGCGGTGGTTTCAATATTTGCAAAAGGAGGACCTCCGGATACAGGCTGGACTTTTTATGCACCATATAGCATCAGAACTGGGACTGATGTTTCAATAGCTGTATTTGCAGCATTTTTAATTGGATTCTCTTCCATTTTAACTGGCTTAAATTTTTTAACTACGATACATAGATTAAGGGCAAAAGGGATGGAATGGTTCAAGATGCCTCTTTTTGTATGGGGATTATATGCAACAGGTTGGATTCAAGTTATAGCAACTCCTGTCATTGGAATAACTTTAGTTCTCGTGATGTTAGAAAGGATTTTTGGAATAGGTATCTTTGATCCTTTAAAAGGTGGGGACCCTATCTTATTTCAACACTTATTTTGGATTTATTCTCATCCTGCAGTTTATGTAATGATTTTACCTGCAATGGGAGCAGTTTCGGAAATAATTCCTGTTTTTGCAAGAAGGAAAATATTTGGTTATAAAGCAATAGCTTATTCAAGTCTTGCTATAGCTTTTGTAGGAACTTTTGTTTGGGGACATCATATGTTTACAAGCGGAATGAGCGATACTGCCCGATGGATATTTTCCCTTTTAACATTTTTTGTTGCGGTTCCAAGCGGTATCAAAGTATTTAATTGGGTTGCTACTCTTTATAAAGGTTCTATTGTATTGGAAACTCCGCTTCTTTATGCTCTTTCATTCATTTTTTTGTTTTCAATCGGGGGATTGACCGGATTGGTTCAATCAGCATTATCTACTGATATTCATTTACATGATACTTCATTCGTGGTAGCTCATTTTCATTATACTATGTTTGGTGGAACAGGTTTCGGTTTCTTTGCAGCTCTTCATTATTGGTTCCCTAAAATGTTTGGGAAAATGTATAATAGAAGAATTGCAAAATTAGGATGGCTAATTCTATTTATTGGTTTTAATATTTTATATTTTCCTTTATTTGTTTTAGGATGGATGGGGATGCCGAGAAGGTATTATGACTATTTGCCTCAATATCATACTGGACATTTAATTTCAACAATCGGTTCTTGGATTGTTGCAGTAGCTCTAATGATAATTTTCTCTAATTTAATAAGGGGATTATTGAAAGGAGAAAAAGCGCCGGCTAATCCTTGGGATGGGAAAACTTTGGAATGGCAAATTCCTTCTCCACCGCCGGAAGAAAATTTTTTAAAAGAAGTGGAGATTGAATAAATGAGTGTTAGCAAAGAACTTCATAAAGATTATATTGGTTCCAAAATGGGAATGTGGATATTCTTATTTACTGAATTGCTCTTTTTTACTGGTATGTTTTTATTATATTCAGCTTATCGGACTAAATATGCTTTTGATTTTCATAATGCTGCAAATGAATTAAATATAATATTTGGAACTATTAACACTGTGATACTTCTAACCAGCAGTTTAACAATGGCTCTTTCAATTTCAGCAATCCAAAAGGGGAATAAGAAATTGTGCATTGTTTTAGTTTTAGCAACACTGATTTTGGGCATAGGTTTTTTGACTAATAAATATTTTGAATGGGGCGAGAAAATTCATCATAGTATTTATCCAAATTCTGCTAAACTAATGGAAAGAGATAGAGGAGAAATAATATTCTTTGGGTTATATTTTACGATGACAGGGATTCATGGACTTCATGTTTTAGTGGGAGTAATTATTTTATCATTAATGTTAATATTTGTTATTAAAGATAAAATAAATAATTTGGATTTTGTTAAGTTGGAAAATTTTGGATTATATTGGCATTTTGTTGATATAATTTGGATATATTTATTTCCTTTATTTTATTTAATAACTTAGGAGCTAAAATATGGAAGAATCTAAAAAGCATTTTATTCAATACAGCGTTTATATTTTAGTCTGGATGAGCTTATTGATTTTAACTTGTTTAACTGTCTCAGTAGCAAGCTTAGATTTAGCAAGAGCAAGCATAATTGCAGCTCTTTCCATTGCTACAATTAAAAGTTATTTAGTCCTAAATTATTTTATGCATTTAAAATACGAAAGTAAGACATTTAAAATTATGTTTTTAATCACATTTATTACTATGACTACTATAATAGGTTTTATATTTTTTGATATTCCTTTGAGGTGAGAAAAATGTTTGCGCAAGTTTCCGGTATAGCTGAAAAAGTAGACAATGCTTTCATATACATTTTATTTATAAGCATATCTCTTTTAGCATTAATAACATTTTTAATGATATATTTTGTAATGAAATATAGCCACAAAAAGAATAAAGAAGCAGAAGATATAGAAGGGAGTAAAGCATTGGAGATAGTATGGACGATAATCCCGACAGCATTAGTGATGAGTATGTTTTATTATGGATGGACGGGTTTCAAAATTATGAGAGAGGTTCCTAAAGATGGATTAAAGATTAATGTATCTGCGCAAATGTGGTTTTGGAGATTTTCATACGGGAATGGGATAGAGAGCGATTTATTAAGAGTGCCAAAGGGTAAGCCCATTGTCCTTGAATTAACATCTCGCGATGTAATACATAGTTTATATATTCCGGCTCTTAGAATAAAAGAAGATGCAGTTGCGGGAATGAAAACTCATTTATGGTTCAAAGCAGATAAAGAAGGAGAATATGATATTTTATGTGCAGAGTATTGTGGGCAAAGGCATTCATATATGTTATCCAAACTTATTGTTTTGTCGGAGGATAATTTTAATGCTTGGTATGAACAGGCAAGCAAAGGGAGTATAACATCAGAGACCAAATCGAAAGCTTCAAAAAAAGATAAAGGATTTGAATTATTAAAAATAAAAGGATGCTTAACTTGTCATAGCATTAATGGTACTCCTTTAGTAGGACCTACATTCAAAAGAATATACGGAAGAAAAGAGATAGTAATTACTTCCGGAAAAGAAAGAACAATTATAGTAGATGATGATTATATAAAAAAATCTTTGATAGAGCCTAATGCTGATGTAGTAAAAGGTTTCCAACCAATTATGCCTTCTCAAAAAGATTTATTGAAAGATAAAGATATATCCGAGATAATTGAATACCTAAAAAATTTGAAATAATAAATGAGGGAGCAGGCTAATATAATTTTACAGCTCATTAAATTTAAAATTACATTATTGGCGACAATTTCTACTGCTACTGGTTATTTAATATATTCAGGGAAGTTAGAAAAGGATTTACTCATTGCTTGTTTAGGGATTTTCATCTTAGCGGCGGGCTCTTGTGCTCTTAACCAGTATCAGGATAGGAGAATTGATGCTTTAATGGAAAGAACTAAAAATAGACCTATTCCATCCGGTAAAATATCTCCTGCATTTGCTCTTATAATTTCCTGCGGCTCTCTTTTAATTGGCAGTATAATTCTACTTATTGGAAATAACCTCAAAGCTTTCCTTTTAGGAATTTTTGCAGCCTTTTGGTACAATGCTATTTATACATATTTAAAAAGAAAGTCTATATTTTCTGTATTGGTTGGAGCAATAATAGGAGCTATTCCTCCTATTGTGGGTTATGCTGCTGCAAGCAATGTCTTTTTCGATAATAAAATAATGGGATTATCTTTTTTCCTTTTTCTTTGGCAGGTTCCTCATTTCTGGCTTCTATCTCTGAAATTTAATGAGGATTATGAAAAAGCAGGCTTACCTTCTTTGAGAAAAAAATTTGGAGAGCTTCAAATAAATAAAATTACCTTCTTATGGATTCTTGCAACTGCAATGTCGTCTCTTTTAATTCCCCTATTCATTGAAATAAAATACTATATTTCTATTATTATTTTTGTATCAATGCTTTGGCTGATAAAAGAAGGTATAAAATTTTATTTAAGACCTTCGAAAGGAATTCAATATTTAGCTTTGTTTAAAGAAATTAATATATTTGCTCTTATAATTATGCTATTAATTTCAGTAGGAGTTCTTCAATGAAGCCATAAATCATAAAAGAGCATAATTATTAAGGTATTTTTAAAAGGAAGAAAATTTTGTTAGAATTAAAAAATTATGCAATAAACAAGGAGAGAAAAAAATGAAAGAATTAAAGATAGGAGACAAGGCTCCGGAATTTAATCTTCCGGATAACAATAATAAAAATAATTCCCTGAAAGAATATGAAGGGAAGTGGGTTGTTCTTTATTTTTATCCAAAGGATAACACCCCCGGATGCACTTTGGAAGCAAAAGAATTTACTGAAAAAATAGCAGAATTTGAGAAAAGGAATGCTTTTGTAATAGGAGTAAGTCCGGATTCGCCCAAAAGCCATTGTAATTTTATGCAAAAGCATAATCTTAATGTGAAATTGTTGAGCGATGAGGAACATAGTGTTTTGGAGAAATATGGAGTTTGGCAACTTAAAAAGCGCTACGGCAGAGAATATTATGGAGTAGAAAGAAGCACATTCTTAATTGATCCGGAAGGTAAAATTGCATTCCTTTGGAAATCAGTAAATGTTAAAGGTCATGTAGAAGAAGTGCTGGAAAAATTGAAGCAGCTACAACAATCATCATGAATGAAAGTGCCACTGCTTTTTCAAAAGAACATATCTTAATTCTTAATTATATCTTTACTATAACCTTACTAATATATCTTCCTTTTTTTGCTATAACTATCAGTAACGCTTTCTTTTCAATTATTTACAATATTTCAGATAAATTAAAACATTATGAAAAAAATTTTAGAAAAAGACTCGCACAAGAATTAATTTCTACTACTATTATAAATAAATATATTAGCTTCGCTTTGGCAATCCTTCCAATTTTAATTTTAGCTATTATTTATGAAAAAATTGTATCAATACCTAATTTTCGGATATTATATATTTGGCAATGTATTTTCCTACTTTCCTCAGTAGGATTATTTTTTCTCCATTATTATAAAAATTCTTTTGAGAGAAGGGAAAAATTTTATCTTAGCCATATTTTCTCAGGAATTTTTGGTCTATTATTGTTAATAATGAGTTTGAAATTGATTATCTCTTTGATTTCATTGGTTGCATATCCTGAAGAATGGCTATCGTTGAGGAGCCTCTCCCAATTATTTTTAGTTCCTAATTTTCTTTCAGATTATTTGTTAGTTATTTTAAATGGGTTTTTACTAATGGGCGGGGGCACAATTTTTTTTGCTTATTGCTGGAAAGAAAGCCGAAGATATTTACTCAGTGAAGATAAAGAAGGATATTCTTACCGTGATTTTGTGCGACAATTTAGCTTATTAATCATTATAATTTGCTCGTTCATTCAGCCAATCATTATAATATTTTATTTATACGATTTACCGGATGCGTTTATTTTAAAGAGCTTGCTCAATATAGTAATTATTTTAATATTGCTTGCAGCTGTAAATTTATATTCTTATTTAATGTTAAAGGATAAGGGGAAAAATTATAGTTTAAGAATAGCAATAATGACATTAATTATTTTTGAATTTATTTTAGTGAATGAGCATTTGGGAAGGGCTGAAGTGGCGAAAGGAGCTTTTGAGGTCTTGATTGCTAAAGGGGAAGAGCAAGAAGCTCGTTGGAAGATAATGAAGGAAGCAAAACAAATAAGAGTGGAAGGCGAAAGGGTTTATAAAGAGAGATGCGTGGTATGTCATAGTTTCGATAAGAAAATTGTTGGACCGCCCTATAATGAAGTAATACCAAAATATGATAAGGATTTGAATAAGTTAATTAATTTTATAAGGAATCCGATTAAAGTTAATCCTTCTTATCCGCCGATGCCGCAGCTGGGATTGAGAGGAGAAGAAATCAAAGCAGTTGCAGAGTTTTTGATTGAAAAAACATATAAACAATTGAGATGAAAGGGAAGATATACTTAATAGTTTTATTTATTTATTTTTTTATTTTTCTTTTATTGATTATAGGTTTGGGATATAGTAAATATCAAAGGATAGTACTGGTGGAGCAGCCGATAGCATTTAGTCACCGAATACATTTAACGAAGGTAGGGATGTCTTGTAATTTTTGCCATACTTATGTGGATAGAGCCGAAAGAGCAGGAATTCCGGCGGTGAAGCAATGCATAGATTGTCATATCAGCATAGCCAAAGAAAGACCCGAGATAAGAAAGCTTTTAGCCTATTGGGGAAATAGAAAACCGATGGAATGGATAAGGATATATAAATTACCTGATTTTGTTTATTTTTCTCATAAAAGGCATATAAGAAAAGGTGTGGATTGTAGTGAATGTCATGGAGAAGTTAAGTATATGAATAAGATATATAAAGCGAATCCACTGAAAATGGGTTGGTGCGTTTCTTGTCATAGAGAGAAAGGAGCTTCGATAGATTGTTTAACTTGTCATAAATAAAATAAGTGGATTTATATGAATAGAAGAGAATTTATAAAACTAATAAGCGTGATGTTAGCAGGGACGGTAGGATGTGGTGGTAAGAGAGCGCAAGTAGAAAAGCTAATACCATACTTAGTTCCTCCAGAGGAAGGAATTATTCCGGGAGAGCCAATTTATTATTCAAGCAGTTGCACTGAATGCCCGGCTAATTGTGGGATTCTAATAAAAACTATAGACGGAATTCCTATAAAGATTGAGGGTAATCCAGAGCATCCAGTTAATGAAGGAAAACTTTGCGTAAGAGGACAATCTTCAATTATGCGTCTTTATCACCCAAAAAGACTCAAAAGCCCTTTGCTGAAAAGAAATAATTCATTTGTTAATATTAGTTGGGAAGATGCTTATAAAAAAATAGAAGATGAACTTATTGCAAGCAAGAAGAAGGGATTGAATAGTATTTATATAAGTGGAAGGACTACTGGAATATCTTCAGAATTAATTAAAAAATTTTGTCAAATGTATGAAATTGAAAAAATAGATGATATTGAAAATTTTTCTTATTCATCTTTAAGACAGGCTTACAATCTTTTATTCAATATAAATGATCTGCCTCAATACAAAATTAGCGAATGCGACTTACTTATTACTATAGGTGCTGATATATTTGAAACATTTATAAGTCCTGTCAATTATGCCGTTCAATTTTCTAAAGCCAAAAGAGAAAATAATATGAAGTGGTTTCATGTGGAACCTCATTTATCTTTGACAGGAGCCAAAGCGGATAAAAGAATAATTGTAAAACCGTGCAGCGAATTTTATCTCTTGCTATATATTCTAAAGAATATTAATTTTAATCAAAAAGAAAAAATATTAGGGAAATTTCTTTCTATTTCAGATAGAGAGATTTTTGCGAATTTAAATATATCTTCAGAAGAATTAAAAGGATTAGTTGAATCATTTCTTAATGCAAAAAATCCATTGTTAATAGCAGGCGGAGTTTCGGTTTATCAGAATTTTGGATTAGAAACTGCGCTTCTTTCAGCTTTGATTCAATGGTATTCCGGAATGGTTGGAAAGACAATTGATTTTAATCAAACAGAAAATTATGCTTCGGTTGGCTCTGCTCTTACAATTAAAGAAATTTCTAAGAAAATGGATGAAGATAAAGTAGGATTCTCCATTGTCTCAAAGATAAATTTGATTAAAGATTTTGGCTCTATTTTTAATTTTCAATCTAATTTTAAAAAGATAAAATTTAAAGTATATCTTACAGATTTCTTAGATGAAACTGCGAAAGAATGCGATTTAGTCTTGCCTTTATCTCATTCATTAGAAGCTTGGGGTGATGTTGAACCAAGAAAATATTTGAAGGGCTTAGTTCAACCTGCGATTAAACCACTTTTTGATACTAAATCAGAAGCTGAATTTTTATTGTCTTTCATTCAAAAAGAAAGTTTTCAAAAATTCCTTTTCCGCACTTGGAGTGAAAATTATGGTAAAGATTTTTTAGAGTTTTTCTTTAAAAAAGGTTATTATGAAGAGAAAATAACACGGAAGGAAATTATTTTAAATGAAGGAAAGATTGAAGAAATTTTAAATAAGATTTCTTTACCGAAACCAATTGAATTTCCTGTTTTAATTATTAATCCTTCCATAAGGTTTTATGATGGCAGAAGCAAAACGATTCCATTACTTGAAGAGATACCGGACTCGCTTACAACAATAAGTTATGGGGAATGGATTTCAGTATCAGAAGAAGATGCTCTAAGATATAATTTAAAGAATAAAGATGAAATTTCTCTTGATCTGCTATCAGGAGAGAGATTGAGATTCCCTGTTAAAATTTTGCCGCTGATGCCTCCTAATATTTATGCAATAAATTACGGATCGATAGCTGGAAATCATTTCAAAATAGATGAAAAGACAGGAGAGAAGCTTCATTTTTTAGAAATTGAAAAGATAGTTAAGACAAACAATATTATAGATTTACCGATTTTATCCGGATTATTATCAGAGGAGGGAAGAAAACAAGAAGAATATTCAAGAAGGCTTATGCCGGAAGAGAATCATTCCGGAGGGACAAAGATAGAGAAGCATAGTTTTTATCCGGAGCCTCATTATAAAGAGTATAGATGGGCGATGGCAATAGATTTAGCTTTATGTATAGGATGCTCTGCTTGTGTAGCAGCTTGCTATATAGAAAATAATATACCTTTAGTTGGAAAAGAAGAGCATTTGAATGGTAGGGAAATGTCTTGGATAAGAATAGAGCCTTATTATTTCAGGAATGAAGGATGTAAATTTATTCCGATGTTATGTCAGCAATGCGATTATGCACCTTGTGAGCCAGTATGTCCGGTGTATGCTACTTATCACAATCCGGAAGGATTAAATGCTCAGATTTACAATCGGTGCGTCGGAACAAGGTATTGTTCAAATAATTGCCCATATAAAGCAAGAAGATTCAATTGGTTTGAGCATAAGAAGGAATACCCCCTTAATAAATTAATAAATCCTGAAGTTTTTGTTAGAGGAAAAGGAGTAATGGAAAAATGCACTTTTTGCATTCAAAGAATAAGGAGAGCTCATGATAGAGCAAAAGATGAAGGAAGAAAAATAAAGGATGGAGAAGTGATACCTGCTTGTGCACAGACTTGTCCTACTGGAGCTATTACATTTGGAAATCTTTTAGATAAAACCTCAAAAATTTATCAATTAGCTAATTCCAAGCGAGCTTATAGAATTTTTGAGGAATTGGGAACGAGTCCTGCTGTTTATTATCTACATTGATTATGAAGATGAATTATTTAGAGGAAGTAGAAAAAGAAGTAATTGCGGCTTTAAGAAAGCCGAGTTATTTATATTGGATTTTCTTGCTGCTATGCGCAAGTTTAGCTTTTGTAGGGGCATTGTGTTGGTCTTATCAAATTAAAATAGGGATGGGAGTTTCTGGAAAAACTCATCCGGTCAGCTGGTATATGTATATAACTAATTTTGTTTTTTGGGTTGGCATAGCGCATTCTGGAACATTAATATCAGCTGTTCTTTATCTGTTTAGAGCAAGATTCCGAAGCCGTTTCAATAGGTCAGCTGAAGCTATGACTGTATTTGCTATTATGGTAGCCGGATTATTCCCGATTATTCATCTTGGAAGAGCTTGGCTTTTTTATTGGCTGCTTCCTTATCCAAACCAACGACAGCTTTGGATTAATTTTAAATCACCACTTATCTGGGATGTATTTGCAGTCGGTACTTATTTTACTGTGAGTCTTGTGTTTTTTTATGTGGGTATGATACCTGATTTAGATATAGTTCATCGTTATTCAAAAGGTATCAAAAAATGGATATATAGAATATTTTCTTTAGGATGGAGTGGTTCACCGCAGCAATGGAAACATTACCAGCAATTGTATTTATTTCTGGCATCCTTTGCTACTCCATTGGTTGTTTCGGTTCATTCAGTTGTTTCTTGGGATTTCGCTATGAGCATTATTCCGGGCTGGCATACTACTATATTCGCCCCTTACTTTGTTGCTGGTGCCATCTTCTCTGGCACCGCTATGGTCATTACCTTAGTAGTCCCAATGAGAAAAATATTCAATCTGCAAAAGTTCATAACAATTGATCATTTAGAAAATATTGCAAAAATCCTCCTCTTTACTTCTTTAATTGTCTCTTATGCTTATATTATAGAATTTTGCCTTGCTTTCTATGGTAATAATCCCTTTGAAATGGAAACATTCAGATATAGAGCTCTTGGAGATTTTAAATTTTTCTTTATAGTTATGATCTTATGCAATTCTGTGTTCCCTCTTACTTTATTTATAAAAAAATTGAGAAGGAATATTATTTATATTTTTATTTTATCAATATTTGTGAACATCGGAATGTGGTTTGAGCGATTCGTAATTATTGTGTCTTCGTTAGCCAGAGATTATGATCCTTATGCGTGGGGTAAACCTGTATTTAGTCCCATCGCAATTGGAATTACTCTCGGTAGCTTCGGCATGTTCTTTATGCTTTATCTTATTTTTGTTAAATCATTGCCTATCCTTTCAATTACTGAAATTAAAGAAGAAGAAAAATTTTTTAAATAATTTTTTTTAATTTAAAAGGATGAAAGAGTTTTTATTTAAAGGAGAAAAAGAATTTATAGAAAAACTTAAGGAATTAATTCAAAGCGGAGTTCCAATAGAAGATATAAAACTTATATTACCTTATCCTGTTGAAGAAATAGATGAAATATTGGAAATCCCTAAAAGTAAGCTAAGATTCTTTACTCTTTTAGGTGCGGTATCTGGAACTATTGCTGGGTTCGCTCTCACAATTTATACAGCTCTTAGATGGCATCTTAATACCGGCGGTAAACCTCTTATCTCTATCCCTCCTTTCATTATAATTGCTTTTGAACTTACTATTCTCTTCGGTGCTCTCTCTTCTTTGATTGGATTCCTTATTTTGTCCAGATTGCCTTCTCCTGCAAAAATATTTTATGAAAAAGACTACGGAAGTAATTTTATTATCTTAATTGATGAGAAAAAAAATGAATAGATTGAATTTAAATAAAAATTATTTTACTTTTCTATTCTTTTTTATAGCGTTTATTTTATTTATTTTAGAAAATCCTTTTGATAAAAAAATAAGCGAGAACTGGTTCCTTGTAATTATCTTTTGGATAACTTTGGCAGAAGGCAGCATTGCTCTTGTTGCTGCATCAGATTTGGCTAATTCTAAATGGATTCATTTAATAAAAGATAAATTATTGCAGCCTTATCCTATAATCTTGTATACTGCTTTTTTGTTTGTTGCACTGGCATGGAAGCTTGAATCGCATCCCGCTATTGAAAAGAGAAATTATTGGTTAAACAAGGAATTTTTTATAATAAGAAATTTTATAGTATTACTATTAACATACTTTTTAGCAAAAAAGTATAATTTAGAAAATTTGAAAGATGCTAACAAAAAGAAACTATATGCTGTATTGTATTTGTTGTGCTTTGTTCTTTCCCAATCATTTATTGCTTTTGATTGGATTATGCCTTTAGAATATCCTTGGCATAGCACTTTATTCGCCGGCTATACCTTTATTGAATCTCTTTATTCTGGCATCGCTATTGGCGGAATTGTATTCTTCTTTTTGATGAAGAAAGCTCATCCTGAATACAAGAATTTTATTTTTGGGATTAAAAGCTTAGCTACTCTTATGTTTGGTTTCAGTCTCCTTTGGGTTGGTTTATTTTATGCCCAATTCCTTGTCATCTGGTATGGAAATATCCCAGAAGAAACTTCCTTCCTTTTAAAAAGAATAACTTCTTTTCCAGGAAACTTTCTCGGAACTTTAGTCCTTATTTGCTTATTTTTTACTCCTTTTTTAACCTTACTGCCTCAAAAATTTAAAGAAAATAAATTAGTAGTTTTCATAATATCGTTAATAATTTTATGCGGAATTTTTATTGAAAGGTTCCTATATGTATTTCCGGTAATAAAATTAAGCCCTGTAATATTTCCCATAGAATTCTTATTATTACTTTTCCTTTATTTATTATTCTATAACCTATCACCTATAACCTATCACCTATAATCTATCACATATCACCTTGAAAAGTAATTTTATTTGGCATAGAATAAAAAAGAAAAGAGTTTAAAAGAGCATGAATAGAAGAAAGTTTCTTTTAAATAGCCTAAAGGGTATAGCTTCAATAATAGCTTTGAACAAATTAAATATATCTGAATCTTTTGTTAATGCGAAGGAGGAGTTTTCATTAAATTTTAAATTTAAAAAGACAGCTGAATTTCCGGTTAAGGAAGCAATGCATTATAAGAAATTGGAAGCTAAGAGGGTGCAATGCGAGTTATGCCCTCAAGAATGTAAGGTAGCGGATTTAGAAAGGGGGACCTGTGGTGTCAGAGAAAATAGGAATGGAAGTTATTATACCTTAGTTCATTCAAGACCTTGCACGCTTCATATTGATCCGATTGAAAAGAAGCCATTGTTTCATTATTTGCCCGGCACCACTGCCTTTTCAATAGCTACTGCCGGATGTAATATTGAATGCAAGTTTTGTCAAAATTGGGAAATATCACAATTTCGACCTGAACAAGTTGAAAGTATATACTTACCACCTGACCAATTAGCTCGCCTGGCAAAAAAGTATAATTGCCCAACCATCGCTTATACTTACAGTGAGCCGGTTATCTTCTATGAATATGTTTATGATACTGCAATTGAAGCTAATAAACTTAATATTGGTAGCGTAATAATATCCAATGGCTATATTAAGGAAAAGCCACTGGTTGAATTATGCAAACATCTTAAAGCAGTTAAAATAGATTTTAAAGCATTTACTGAACAATTTTATAAGGATATTTGCAGGGGTCATTTAAATCCAGTATTAGATACTTTAAAGACACTTAAAAAAATAGGAATCTGGTTTGAATTGGTAGTCTTGATTGTTCCTACATTAAATGATAGTGAAAAAGAGAATTCTGAAATGGCTAAATGGATTTATAAGAATTTAGGAAATAATGTGCCTGTTCATTTTTCAAGATTTTATCCTAATTATAAACTAAAGAATCTTGCACCTACTCCGATTTCAACTTTAGAAAAATGCAGAGAATTAGCACTAAAAGAAGGATTAAATTATGTTTATATAGGAAATGTCCCTGGGCACGAAGCTGAAAATACTTACTGTCCTAATTGCAAGAACATAGTTGTAAGAAGAATTGGATATAGTATTCTTGAAGTAAATCTGAATAAAAATAAATGCAAATTTTGTAATGAAAATATCGCCGGTATATGGAGCTAATAGAGTTTGTAGAGTTTATAGAGTTGAGAGTTTGTAGAGTTCCACAAATTCTACCTGTTTTTCAGAAATTTAATCATTTTGAATGAATGATTGATATAAAACCTCAGATTTTACAGATTTCCGCAAAATAATAACCACAGATTTGTGCAGAAATAATAGCCACAGAAGGACACAGAAAAAAAAAGTTTCTGTGATCTTCTGTGAAATTCTGTGGCTAAAAATCTACGTATTCTATGCATAATAATGCAACTGCATGAATGCTTGATTTTGTGATTGTTTTTTCATATCATAAAATAGATAAAGAAATTCATAAGCTTGCTAAAAGTGAAAAAATACCTGATATGAAAATAGGGGCTCATTGGAGATTTAAGAAAAGGCAAAATTATGACTAAAGAAGAAAAATTTTACAATGCTCTAAAAGACATATTTGTGGGAGCAAAAGTAGAAGGAGAATCTGGTTATATTAATTTAATGCGAATTAAATCAAGATATTATGAGAATGGGGTATTTCCTAAACTGCAAAAGGATATAAATAAAGTAATAGAGCCATTCCCTG
>CAYREJ010000033.1:0-13220 GCA_964423235.1 uncultured Acidobacteriota bacterium
TATCAATTTTCTCCAAAATTATTATTTTGAGATTATTTTGTGCTTTTTATTGTTTCCAATATTGTTTAGCATAATTTTACTTTTTAACGCAAAGTTCGCAAAGATCATTTTATTTTCTTATCTTCTTAACTTCCTAACTTCTTAACTTCATTTTAGTGCCTTCTTTTTGATCTTTGCGGTTTCTAATTTTTTTGCCATTGGATTTGCTTTTAGCATTTGGAATAAACTGACTATTTGCCATTCCAATTAGTTAGTCAGTTTTCTCCAAAGAACTAATCAAAATGGTTATCATCCTTCATAAAAACAATATCGTTTAAAATTAAACCACGAGATTACACGGATTATCACAAGATTTCAGCCACAGAATTTCACAGAAGAACACAGAATTTCTTATTTCTGTGTTATTCTGTGTGCTTCTGTGGCTAATATCTTATGTAAATCTTGTGATAATCTTGTGGTTTAATATTTTTCCTTACTTTTAGAAAGAACTGACCAGTTGCCATTCCAAAACTTGACAATGAAGTAAGTTTATGGTAATTTTTCAAACACAAATTTGTAAATAAAATTAATTTAATTAAGGAACTTCAAAAATGCTAAATTATGTGTGGCTCATTCCAATATTACCAGCTATTAGCTCATTAATTAATGGGATTTTTGGAAAAAAATTTTTCCCTAAAAAAATTATTCATACATTAGCTTGCGGAACTGTTTTCCTATCATTTTTAATTTCAGTAATCTGTTTTTTTCAATTAATCCAGAAATCTCCTGAAGAAAGAACATATGAGATAAAGCTGTATGATTGGGTTTTAGGCGGGGAAAGCTTAATAAGAGATGGTTCAATAGCAAATTTAAATATAAATTTTTCTTTTCTTTATGATCCTTTATCGGCGGTAATGGTCTTAGTAGTATGCGGAGTCGGATTCTTGATCCATCTTTACTCAATTGGATATATGTATCATGAAGGTGGGTACTATAGATACTTTTCCTTCCTTAATTTATTTATGACTGCAATGCTCATATTAGTCTTGGGCGCTAATTTTTTAGTAATGTTTATAGGGTGGGAAGGCGTTGGGCTTTGTTCTTATTTATTAATTGGATTCTATTTCGGAAGGGATTCAGCAGCTTCAGCTGGGAAAAAAGCTTTTATAGTAAACCGCGTTGGGGACTTCGGATTCATTTTAGCAATATGTGCAATATTCTATAATTTAGGAACATTAGATTTCTTGAAAGCATTCCCATTAATATCTTCAAATTATCAAAGAGGGGATATAACGATAACGCTAATAGCTTTAGCATTGCTTTTAGGAGCGACAGGAAAATCTGCGCAAATACCTCTTTATGTTTGGCTGCCGGACGCTATGGAAGGACCGACGCCTGTAAGCGCCCTGATTCATGCTGCTACTATGGTAACAGCCGGCGTTTATATGATCGCCCGCTGCAATATTATATTTTCCTTATCTCCGATAGCCAGCCTTGCAGTAGCTTTAATTGGGGCTTTAACAGCTTTTTATGCTGCTACTATCGGATTAGCTCAATATGATATAAAAAGAGTCTTAGCTTATTCTACCATAAGTCAAATAGGTTATATGATCTTAGCAACAGGTGTCGGAGCCTATGCAGCAGGAATCGCTCACTTAATAACTCACGCGTTTTTTAAGGCTCTCCTCTTCATGGGAGCAGGTTCTGTAATTCATGCATTAAGTGGGATTCAAGATATGAGGAATATGGGAGGCTTAAAGAAAAAAATACCGGCTACTTACTGGACTTTTCTAACAGCTACTTTAGCAATAGCTGGAATTCCACCTCTTAGTGGCTTCTTTACCAAAGATGAAATACTCTGGAAAAGTTTCAGCTCCCCTTTCTTTTATGACACTAATTGGAATATCATCTTATGGCTTTTAGGATTCGCCGGTGCGGGGCTAACAGCTTTTTATATGTTCAGACTTGTATTCCTTACCTTTTATGGAAATCCAAGATATGATGAAAAAACAGCTACGCACCTTCATGAATCTCCTGAAATTATGCTTGTCCCGTTGCGAATTTTAGCTATCCTTAGCATCATAGGTGGAGTTATATCTATTCCAAAATCTTTGCAAATCGGTCCACTATCTTCTTTAGATAATCTTAGTTTAGAAAAATTTTTGCACCCAGTTATTTATGCAAAGAATAATGAAGTGCCTTTTGCTAATAGCATCCACCATTTAGAACCAATATTGATGATATGCTCTATTCTTATCGCTGTTGCTGGAATATCTACCGCTTACATTTTTTATATTAAAATACCAACTCTGCCTGAAATTTTATCCAACAAATTTAAAAAAGCATATAAATTAATTTTTAATAAATATTATATTGATGAGATTTATAATGCTTTATTTGTGCAATCAACAAAAGCTTTAGGTGATTTTTTAGCTAAATTTGATTTAGCAATAATAGATGGGTTGGTAAATCTTGCTGCTGCTTTAACGATAAGAATAAGCAGCACAAGCGTTAGAGCAGACCTTAGCATTGTTGATGGCGCAGTTAATGGCATAGCTCAATCCCTAAAATTATTTAGTAAGAATCTAAGAAAAATTCAAACAGGATTAGTTCAAAATTATTTATTAATAATGCTTTATACATCATTTTTTATTTTCGCTATTTATTTAATTTTATCGTGGTAGCCTATTATGAAAATAATTTTCTATTTTCCAAATGAAAATCATAAAGCGCGAAAACTACTAAAGCATAAAAATAATTTAGTAATTTCGCGCTTTAGAAGTAAAATTAAATAAGGAGAAATTATGAAATACGATCTAATTTATGCAAAAGACATAATAGGATTTCCGATATTGTCTGTAATATGTTATTTACCTATTTTAGGAGCGATTATTCTTTTATTTTTAAAGAACGACAAAAAAATAAAAATCTGGGCGAATATTATTGCCTTGATTGATTTCTTATTAAGTCTTTTATTGATACCATACTTTAAATCTTCACCTTTAGCAATGCAATTTGTTGAAAAATTTCCTTGGATTCCTACATTTGGCATAGATTATTTCTTCGGGATAGATGGAATAAGCTTATTATTAATTTTATTAACTACATTATTAACTTTTCTTTCCATATTATCATCTTGGTCTGCAATCCAAAATAGAATAAAAGAATACTACATTTTTATGCTTATTTTATCTACTGGAATGCTGGGAGTATTTATGGCATTAGATTTTATTTTATTTTATGTATTTTGGGAAGTAATGTTAGTTCCTATGTATTTTATTATAGGTATCTGGGGAGGACCTAATAAATTATATGCAGCAATAAAATTCTTCCTTTACACATTGCTGGGAAGCGTTCTAATGCTTATAGCAATTTTAGCTTTATATTTTTATAATTATGATTTAACAGGAGAATACACTTTTAACATACTAAAATTTCATGAATTATCTCTGCCTTTAAATTATCAAGATTGGATTTTTTTAGCTTTCTTTATAGGATTTGCTATAAAAGTTCCTATGTTTCCATTTCATACATGGCTGCCAGACGCCCATGTGGAAGCACCAACTGCCGGATCAGTTATATTAGCAGGCATATTATTAAAAATGGGCACTTATGGTTTTGTTCGAATTAGCTTACCAATATGTCCGGAATCTACAATTAGGTTTTTACCCTGGATGGTCACTCTATCAATCATAGGGATAATTTATGGAGCTTTAGTAGCAATGATGCAAAAAGATTGGAAAAAGTTAGTTGCTTATTCCAGCGTAAGTCATTTAGGATTTGCTATGCTTGGTATTTTTGCATTAAATCCGCCGGGATTAAAAGGAAGTGTTTTAGCTATGGTAAATCATGGAGTCAGTACGGGAGCTCTCTTTTTAATAGTAGGATTAATTTATGAAAGAAAGCACACCAGAATTATATCGGAATTTAGCGGTTTATCTCATGTAATGCCAATCTATGCTGCAATATTCGCTATAATTACAATGGCATCAATAGGTTTGCCAGGTTTATGCGGTTTTATGGGAGAATTTCCTATTCTTCAAGGAGCATATTTAGTAAATTGGAGATGGGCTGCATTTGCAGCTACTGGCATTGTTTTAGGTGCCGCCTATATGCTCTGGCTTTATCAAAGAGTTATGCTCGGAGAATTACCAACCAAGCACGCAGATGTAAAAGACCTTAACATCAGAGAAATTACTACCCTTATACCTTTAGTAATTTTAGCTTTTTGGATCGGTTTATATCCAAAACCTTACTTTCAAGCTATTGAACAACCAGTAAAATATATTGTTCAAAAAGTACAGCCCGACTACTTTAAATCACAACATCCCATTGTTAAAATTGATAAATTAAAAAATGAGCAATAGCTTTTTTAAATTTAAATTTAAAAACTTTAAGGAACTTGGACCTTTAATGGCAATAGGATGGCTCTTTCCAACTAGCATTGCTATCGGCGTCCTTATTGGTTATTATATTGATAAAATTTTTGACACCGCTCCAGTAGCTCTGATCCTATTTTTTATATACGGAACTATTGCCGCTTTTGTTAATGTCTACCGTGAATATATGAATTGGATTAAAAAAGAAAAAAAATGAACTCGCTGAATTTTTTTTTGGAAATTTTTATAGGATTCTCATTGGCTTATTTATCTTTCTATTTGCCTAAAATAACTTTTAATTTTATTTTCTCTGCTAAAAGCCAATTAAGAAAAAAGATTTATTTTCTCTCAATTTTTATTCTGCGCTATTTCATATATTTTCTGATAATGTTTATAGGCTTTATCTATTTAAAAATTAACCCCATTTTTGTTATAATATACTTCACTTTATTTTTTATAATAATTTTAAGATTCGAAAATAAAAAAATAAGGATTCAAAAATAATGGAAGAGCATATTCCATGGATAGTAAAAATATTTCAAGAATATTTGGGTAATCCCTTATCAAGCTTACTAATGCAAATTGGTGTAAGAATAAGCCCGGAGCAATTATTTCCAACGCATATAGTTATGGCTTTAATAGTAGTAATATTCTTAGTAGTGTTTCTTTCAATTATGAAAGGAAGATATAGTGTGTATCCTTCAACAATACAGCATATTTTAGAAAGCTATGTAAATTTTATTAATTCCATGTTATCAGACATTATAGGGGAAAAAGGGAGAAAATACCTTCCTTGCATAGGGACATTAGGTTTATTTATTTTATTGAGCAATCTATTAGGATTAGTTCCAGGATTTTCTTCTCCTACTTCAAACATAAATGTAACAGCTGGATGTGCTATTTTTGTATTTATTTATTATCATTGGCAAGGGATAAGAGAATTAGGATTGCTAAAATATATAAGGCAATTTATGGGACCATATTTATGGTTGGCGTGGCTGATGTTTCCGATAGAAGTAATTGGACATTTTTCTCGTCCTTTATCTTTATCAATCCGATTATTTGGTAATATATTTGGCGAAGATTTGATTATAATAATATTGTTCAGTTTAGTTCCGGTGTTAATTCCTTTACCATTAATGTGTTTAGCAGTTTTTACAAGTTTAGTTCAAACATTAGTATTCATAATGCTTTCGACAATATACATAGCGGGAGCAGTTTCGGAAGAGCAGCATTAAGTTTGAGTTGATGAATGCCTGAATTAGAGAAAGAATATTTACAAATTAGCTAATAATGATTATAATTTTTTTCTTTAGCATAAATAAATCATTTAGGAGGTATAAAATTGAACAAGCAAAGGATTTTATTATTAATTTGTTTAATGGTGGTATTAAGCATAGCTGAACCTTTATTAGCAGCGGATGAGCAAATTGATGCTAAGTCATACTTGAATAAATGGTTGGCAATAGCAAGCGGATTTGCTTTAGCAATAGCAGCAGCAGGAGGAGCATATGCGCAAGGAAAATCTATCTACGCAGCAATGGAAGGGATTGCAAGAAACCCAGGTTCAGCAGATTCTATTAGAGGACTATTAATAATTGGCTTAGCATTTATTGAATCTTTAGTAATTTATACACTTTTGATTTCTTTAATTTTATTATTCTTCAAATGGGTAAAATGAAAAAAGATAAAGCTGATAAAGAAATAAGCGAAAACAAAGCTAAATTAAAAATTAAAAAGCAATTATTAACAGCAGAAGAGATTGAAAGAATACTTTCAAGGGTAGCAAATGAAATAATAGAAAGGAATAAAGGAATAAAGGAATTGGTGTTAATAGGGATAAGAACCAGAGGAGTTCCTTTAGCTCAGCGTTTAGCAAAAAAAATAAAAAGCATTGAAGGAAAAGAGCCTCCGGTAGGAGTTTTAGATATAACATTATATCGTGATGATTTAACAATGATAGCGCCATCGCCCCTGGTTAGAAAAACCGATTTGCCATTCTCAGTATCAGAAAAAATAGTGATTTTAGTAGATGATGTTTTATTCACAGGAAGAACTGCGCGTGCCGCCTTAGATGCTTTAATAGACTTCGGAAGACCAAAAAAGATTCAATTAGCTGTGTTAATAGATCGCGGACATAGAGAACTTCCTATTCAAGCTGATTTTATAGGAAAAATTATTCCTACTTCCTTAAATGAAGTTGTTGATGTTATGCTAAAAGAAATTGATAAAGAAGATGCGGTTTATTTGATGGTTAAAGAAAAATAAAAAGAATGGGGCAGGCTATTTTTTAATTATTTAATAAGAGAGAACCTATAACTATAATAAATGAAAGAGGAAAATAAATGGCGGTAATATCTTTAAGAAATAAAGATTTATTAGGGATAGAACAATTAACGAAAGAAGAAATTGAATTAATTTTAGAAACAGCAGATTCAATGAAAGAGATAAGCACAAGAGAGATTAAAAAAGTACCTACTTTGAGAGGGAAGACAATAATCAATTTATTTTTTGAGCCGAGCACGCGGACACGGACTTCTTTTGAAATAGCTGCGAGGAGATTAAGTGCCGATACTGTATCAATTTCTGCATCTACCAGCAGTTTAGTGAAAGGAGAAACATTAGTCGATATGATAAAGAACCTTGAAGCAATGGCTCCCGATGCAATAGTAATAAGACATTCTTCTTCTGGAGTTCCTCACATGTTAGCTAAATTTTGCAAAGCTTCTATAATAAATGCCGGCGATGGTTCCCATGAACATCCCACGCAAGCTTTACTGGATGCTTTAACGATTAAAGAAAAAAAGGGAAAAATTACCAATATGAAGATAGCCATAATAGGAGATATATGGTATAGTAGAGTAGCACGTTCGAATATTTTTTTACATCATAAAATGGGAAATGAAATTTATGTATGCGCTCCTTCTACTCTATTACCGCCATACATAGAAAGCCTTCCTGTAAAATATACTTACAACATCTATGAAGCCATAGAAGATAGCGATGTTATTATGATGCTAAGATTGCAATTGGAGCGTCATCTTCATACTTCTTTCCCTTCAATTAGAGAATACTATAAATTATTTGGGCTTGATTCAGAAAAATTGAAAAGAGCAAAAAAGGATGTTTTAATAATGCATCCGGGTCCGATAAATAGAGGAGTAGAGATTTCATCAGAAGTAGCTGATAGTTCTTCTTCAGTTATATTGGATCAAGTTTCTAATGGGGTCGCTATAAGAATGGCATTATTATATTTATTGCTTGGAGGTAAAAAAGATGAACATTCTTATAAAGAACGGTAGAATAGTTTCGCCATATCAAAAAATAGATCAAACTTCGGACATTTTGATAACTGATGGGGTCATTGAGAAAATATCTACTAAGATAGATGCCTCCGGAGCAAAAATAATAGATGCAGCAAAATTAATAATAGCGCCGGGCTTTATAGATATACACACGCATTTAAGGGAGCCGGGAAAAGAAGATGCTGAAACTATACAAAGTGGTGCCAGGGCTGCTGCAGCAGGTGGTTTCACTAAAATAGCTTGTATGCCGAATACCAATCCTGTAAATGATAATATAGGAGTAACAAAATTTATTATTAATAGAGCAAAAGAAGAAGCTTGCATTGAAGTATACCCGATAGCTGCTGTTTCAAAGAATTTAGAAGGAAAACATCTAACGGAGATAAGCGATTTAAAAGAAGCTGGTGCAATTGCATTTTCTGATGATGGAAATCCTATATCAAATAGCCAGCTTATGAGACAAGCTTTAGAATACGCAAAAATGTTTAATGCTCCTATTATAGATCATTGCGAAGATAAAAATTTATCCAATGGCGGTTGTATGAATGAAAGTTATTTTTCTACTATTATGGGACTTCGTGGTATTCCTGCTGAAGCAGAAGAAACAATTGTTGCTCGTGATATTGCCTTAGCCAAGTTAACAAAAAGCCATGTCCATATTGCTCATATTAGTTGTAAAGAATCCGTCAAATTAGTTAGAAATGCCAAAAAAGAAGGTATCAAAGTAACAGCTGAAGTAACTCCGCATCATTTTACTCTTACTGATGAATTTGTTTATAAATCTTCATATGACCCTAATACTAAGATGAATCCGCCTCTCCGTTCCAAAGAAGATGTAGAAGAAATACTCAAGGGGATAAAAGATGGAACTATAGATGCCATTGCTTCCGATCATGCTCCTCACAAAATTGAAGATAAAATGATTGAATTTGACAAAGCTGCCTTTGGTATCATCGGATTAGAAACAGCTGTCCCCTTATCTATTAATTTCTTGCTTCATAAAAAAGTAATTGATTTATATCGCTTAATTGAATTATTCACTGTTAATCCTGCAAGAATCTTTAATTTACCTATCCCGACTATTGAAGAAGGACAAATAGCTAATCTAACTATTTTAAATTTGGGAAAGCAAATAAAAGTTAATGCTAATAAATTTTTTTCTAAAAGTAGAAACACGCCGTTTGATGGTTGGCAATTAAAAGGAGTTCCCGTTATCACAATAGCTAAAGGAAAAATTGCCCATTCAATAGAAGGAATATTAGATTAATAAATATTTTGGAGAGAAGAAATTATGGAAAAAACTAAGCAAGAAAATATAAATAAAGGCAAAAGAAACTTTCTTGATTATTTGTTAAGGATTTCTTTATTAGGTTTAGCGGTTCAAGTATTATATCCAGTGATAAAATATTTATTTCCGCCTAATATTCCTGAAGCGGTTCAAAGCAGCGTATCAGCTGGCAAAGCTTCAGACCTAAAGCCGAATTCTGGGAAAATTTTTAGATTTGGAAATAAGCCCGGTATTGTTATTAAAACACCTTCAGGAGAAATAAAAGCATTTTCAGCAGTTTGCACTCATTTGGACTGCACTGTTCAATATCGTCCGGATATGCAATTAATCTGGTGTGCCTGCCATAATGGAAAGTATGATCTTAGCGGAAAAAACATTGCTGGACCTCCACCGCGTCCATTAGAAAATTATAAAGTGATAATAAAAAATGATGAAATTTTCGTATCAAAAGAGGAGGCATAGAGATGTTAAATATAAAAGAAGTTATTTTTGCTTGGCTTGATAAAAGATTTAATTTAAAATTAATCAAAGAATTATCGGAGAAGAAATTAGTTCCTTCTCATAAATATTCTATTTTTTATTATTTAGGGGGAATGACACTAATTCTATTTATAATTCAAGTCTGCACTGGCGTTTTGCTTCTTTTATATTATAGACCATCGCCGGAATCAGCTTTTGAAAGTGTTCAATTTATAATGACGAAAGTGAATTATGGTTGGTTAATAAGGTCAGTTCATGCTTGGGGAGCAAATTTAATGATAGCTACAATGTTTCTGCATATGTTTACTGTATATTTTATGAGAGCTTATCGCCCGCCCCGAGAACTTACTTGGATTACAGGTGTGCTTTTATTCTTTATTGTCTTAACATTTGGATTTAGTGGATACTTATTGCCCTGGAATACAATTTCATTATTTGCGACAAAAGTAGGGACAGACATAGCTGGTTCCCTTCCATTAATAGGAGAAAAAGTTTTGCTAATTCTCAGAGGCGGTCCGGATATATCAGGTGCTACGCTTACGCGCTTCTTCGGTATTCATGTAGCTATCCTCCCTGTCTTAACTATTATAATCTTGGGTTTGCATCTTTATTTGGTCCAGATTCATGGTATGAGCATCCCACAATCTATTTTAGAAAAAAATAAAAAGATAAAAGCTATTCCTTTCTTCCCTCATTTTTTATACAGGGATTTATTAGGATGGTTAATCATTATAGCTATATTAGGAGCTTTAGGAGCTTTATTTCCATGGGAATTAGGGGAAAAAGCTGACTTATTTGCTTCTGCCCCGGCAGGAATCAAGCCGGAATGGTATTTCTGGTTCATGTTTGAAACATTAAAATTCATGCCGGAACACTTTTTCTTTCTTGATGGTGATGTATTCGCTGTAATCATATTTTCATTAGGAGCATTCTTTTGGATTTTCGTTCCCTTTTTTGACATCTGGTCGTTGAAAAATAAGCCAAGTCCATTTTTTAAATATTTAGGAATAATAATAGTCCTTTATATCATTATTTTTAGTTTATTAGCTTTAAGATAAAATTAAAAGGAGGAAAAAGTGAAAAGAATCAGAACTTATTTAATGATTTTATTAATTTTTTTTAGTCTGACTTATTTATGCAATTCAGCAAAAGATAATTGTGCAGATTGTCATTCCAAATTAGGACCTGCTTTTAAAGAACATGTAATTTTACCGGATTATGATGTTCATAAGAAAGCAGGAAAATCTTGTGTAGATTGTCATGGTGGGGATTCTAAGATTGATGTTCCATTGGTAGAATACAGAAAAGCTATGGACCCCCAAAAGGGTTTTGTAGGAAGACCCCCAAAAGTAACTATACCTGCTTTATGCGGAAAATGCCATAGCAATCCAAAAGTAATGAGATATTTCAATCCAAATTTTCCAACTGATCAGGAAGATCAATATAAATTAAGTCAGCATGGTCAGCTTTTGGCAAAAGGAGATAAAAAAGTAGCTACTTGCATTAATTGTCACAATTATCATGGTATCCGTCCCATTAATGATCCAAAATCTCCTGTATATCCTACCAATTTAATTTATACTTGCGGAAATTGTCATTCAAATGCTGAATATATGAAAGAATATAATATACCAACTGACCAAGTAATCAAATATAGGAAAAGTGTTCATGCATATGCATTATATAAGAAAGGAGATTTATCAGCGCCGGTTTGCAATGATTGTCATGGAACGCATGGACCGGTTCAGCCAAAGCCGGGTGCTATCATTAATGTATGTGGGCAGTGCCATGTAAATAATTGGCAATTGTTTATTGAAAGCCCGCATAAGAACGCTTTTTTAGAACTTAATTATCCTGCTTGTGAAATATGTCACGGGAATCACGATATTCCTGCCCCTTCTGATAAACTCATAGGCATCCAACCGGGTTCTATATGTTTGGATTGTCATTCTGATGATTCGCCCGGTTATAAAGCAGCTGCTGAAATGAGAAATGCTATTGATAAATTATCAAATGCAATCCTGAAAGCTGAAGAAAAGGTAGTGAAAGCAAGAAAAGCAGGCATGGAAGTTTCTGAACAAGAATTTATCCTCCGCGATGCTAAACAAGCTCTTACAGAATCAAGAGTCTTAATTCATGCTTTCAATGCCAATAGAATCATCAATAAAACTAAAGAAGGTACTTCCTTAGCTGACCAAGCTTATAAAGCGGGGTTATATGCACTAGCAGAAATGCAAATCAGAAGAAAAGGACTGGCTGCTTCCATTATAATCATTGCTATTATTAGCTTCGCTTTATTCATAAAAATTAAAAAATTGCCTCATACCGATATTTTTTATACTCCTCATGATGAATAAAAAAGATTATTTTCAATTCTCCCTTTTTAAACAATTCCTTAATTTTTCAATACATTCTCCCTATTTTATTTATAATTTTATCATTTCAATATTATCCCCTTTCCTTTTATTCAGCTTCAAGAAATTCTATCGTATCGCAATGCTAAACATCATTATGTGCTTAAAAAAAACTATTAGTCCCCAACAAAAACATCAGTTAATTAATCAATCTCTTCAATTCTGTTTCATTTCTTTAAGACACTTATATTTCTTATTAAAATTTCAAAAAACTCCCCGAAATTTAAATATATCATTTATTAATAAGAATTTTTTAGAAGATATTAAAAAAAAATTTAATTCAGCCATCATTGCTACTGCTCATTTTGGTTTATTCCCATTAATCCCTTTATTCCTCTCCAAAGAAAATTATAATATTGATGTGGTTATTAAACCCCCTCATAATCAATACTTCAAGACTTTTGTATTTTCTTATATGCAAGAAAATAATATCGGGATTATTCCAGCAACTCCCGAATTAAGCTGCTTTAAATTAATTAACAATTCTATTAAAAATAATAGATTAATTATGCTCATGATTGATCAGATCCCTCTTTTAAATCAATCTAAATTGTTTATTAAATTCTTTGAATGGGATACATTAACCTACCCTACAATTCCCGAATTAGCTAAAAAAAATAATTTACCAATAATTCCAATTTTTACTTATTATGAAGTAAAAGGGAATCTCTATGTTCATACAATTAAAATATATGAGGCTATTAATCCTCACAAAGAAAATAAAATTATCTTAGAAGAACTAAACAAATTATTAGAAGAATTAATATTAGAATTCCCTTGGCAATGGTGGTGGTTTCATAAAAGGTGGAAAAATTTAATCGATTATGATGATCCTAAATTTTACAAATTTGCAGTAAAAGAAACAAATGATTTTCTTTCTAACTTATATCAAAAGTGCGAAAGCTCTCTTTAAGCGAAATTAATTAAATCTATGGTTGAAGAAATCCACCTCTTCCTACTATTTTAGGATTAGTTCTATATTCAATTTCAAAGTGCCTTTTATCTTGCTGAAATCCAAAACGAAATTCTTCATCTCTCCTACCCTCTTTAATTTCTCAATAATGCTTTGAAAGGATTTTGCATCTACCGATACAGAAAACAATTTTTTATCCTTCAAAATTTCTTCTTTAATTAAAATGCTATTTGTTTCTTTGACAATATTTTTTATTTCCTTTGAAGCAAAATCTATATCCGATACATACAGAACTATATTAAATTCACCTTTTAAGATATAATCTTTTTTAGCAATCGGCTCAGCTTTTGTAGAAGCTTCTTCAACTTTAGCAATCTTCTTTTCTTCTCCAGTGGTTATTTCTTTAACAGTTTCTTTTTTTTCTAAAGGTTCTCCTTAAAATTTAGGTGGAGCTTCAGCTTT
>CAYREJ010000033.1:13230-15003 GCA_964423235.1 uncultured Acidobacteriota bacterium
CTGAATCTTCCTTTGGTTCCTTTGCACTAATCTTCTCATTCTTGATGAATTGGGGCTCCTGCGATCTCCCCTCAACCACTTTCTCTTTATATTTTTTATCAAGTTCTGATTGTTCATCGCTTTTTGATTGATACTCATAGGAATAAATTTGTTTAGCCGGTGAAGAAGGCTTTTCCATCGGAGCAATCTCCTTTTCTTCTGTTATTGTTATTCTTGTATCAATTCCTTTTTTCGTAGGAGATTCTACTTCTAATTTGGATGAAGCTTTAGCTTCTTCTTTTGCCAGAGTCTCTCTTTTTTTATCTGCATTATTCTGCTCCTTCTTAATTATTTGGGACTCTTCTAATAATTCCCCAGCTGCTTCCTCCTTATATCCTTTCCCTGATATTGCCCTTTTCTTATCTAAAACGCTTACCTTTGGTGCTTTCTCTATTTTTGCTTTTAAATCTGCTTCCCTTTCTCCATTAAAATTTTTTTCATAAAAATAAATATAAATAAAAGCTAAAATTATTATACTTACCGTCGCAATCTCTAAAGGCATTTTCATAATATTTAAAATATTCTTTAAATCTATATTCTTTTGTTCTCCTTTTAATTTCTCCATTATTTTTCCTGATAAATCTAACGGAGGTTCAAGCTTTCCCATTTCTTTCATACAATTAAACGAAGACTGAATATCTATAAAGTATTGGCGACATTCTTCGCATATAGATAAATGCTCTTGTATTAAAAGATTTTCCCTAATATATAAAGGTTCATCTATATATTCAATCAATAAGTCTTGCACTTCTTTACAGTCCATCTAAACCCTCTTTAAATGATTTCTCATCTGTTCTATGATAAATTTTCTTGCTCTTGACAATCTTGACTTAACAGTCCCTTCCGGAATATTTAATATATTCTCAATCTCACTATATGTTAATCCTTCTATATCTCTTAAAATCAATACTTCCTTAAATTCATCTTCAAGTAAGCTTATGCATTCAGATATCTTTTCCTTAAGTTCCTTCTTCTCAGCTATTTCAACTGCCAAAGGCTTATTACATATTAATTTCCTTCTTATAAATGTCCCATCATTTTCAGAAAGGTTATCAATTGAAAATTTCTCATAATATCTTTTCTTTTTCATTTTTCTCAATCTATTCCTTGATAAATTTATTGCTATCCTATAAAGCCAAGTTGAAAATTTAGCATCCCCCCTAAAATCTTTTAATCCTTTATATGCACAAATAAACGCCTCCTGAACAATTTCATTAGCCTCCTCATAATTATTTAGTATCCTATAAATAATGTTCCAAAGATTTTTTTGGTATTTTTTCACTATTCTCTCAAAAGAATCTACATTTCCTTTTCTACATAATGATACTAATTCCATATCTTCATCTGCATTATTCTTTTTTCCCTCATCTACATTCATTATTCCTATTCATTCAATGATAAATCTTAATAAAATTCAAAAAAGTTTTAACTTCAACCTCCGAATTCTCAAGCAAGCATTTCTCAAAGAATTCATCTTTCATTTCATTATAATTCATATTTAAAAATTTTACCACTTATTTCTCAATAACCGATCAGTTTTCTCAAACGAAATCATAATTTTGCCTTTGTTAATTCTTTATTTTTTTATTACGAGTTAGCGAGTTTAACTAGCTCCTCGCAAGCGCGCAAAGAGCGAAGGAAAAGGAAGTTAAGAAGCTAAGAAGTTAAGGAAATAAGATGATCTTTGCGAACTTTGCGAGCTTTGCGTGAAATAATTATTTGAATACTCACGCA
>CAYREJ010000034.1:0-5525 GCA_964423235.1 uncultured Acidobacteriota bacterium
AAGGTTATAAGTTATGAGGAACAAATAAATAGATGGGTAGCTTCCTATCACCTATAACCTATCACCTATAACCTATAATCTATCTTTTGTAATTTTTAATTATATATCTTATAATTTAATATAATATTTTCCAAGTTTTAAGATGAAGAATTTCATTCAAAAGCCGATTTTCAATATAATCCTTTTTGTTCTTACTTTCATTACTACTACTTTAATGGGTATAATGCAATGGTCTTTGGGCTTTTTTATTATGAAAGCTAAGATAGCAAATGATTTCTTGATAAATATAAGATCTCTTAATGATATGATTGAATTTATAATAAGCAATAAATTCTTAATATTTGAATCATTAAAATATTCTTTTGCTTTATTAATTTTTTTATTTGCACATGAAATGGGGCATTATTTAGCTTGCCGCTATTATGGTATTTCTGCAACACTGCCTTACTTTTTGCCTGTGCCAATCGGCTTCGGGACACTGGGTGCGGTTATTAAGATTAAAGCTCCAATCCCCAATAAAAAAGTATTATTTGATATAGGAATTGCTGGACCTTTAGCAGGTTTTATTGTGCTTTTACCTATTCTTTATTATGGAATTGATTTATCATTTATTATTCCGAGAGGAAGCGCTATGGGAGGAGATTCCATTTATTTTGGGGAGCCTCTATTATGGAAAATATTTCAAAAAATAATATTTCCGAATATGCTTGAGAATCAAGATTTAGCTGCACATCCCCTTAGCATTGCTGCATGGTTTTCTCTTATTGCAACTGCTTTGAATTTACTTCCGTTGGGTCAATTAGATGGTGGTCATATTATTTATGCAATATTTGGGAATAATTCTTTTATTATTTACAGATTCTTTTTTCTTTTACTTATAGTGCTGACGATGATTTGGCCTTACTGGGCTATATGGGTTATCATTGCCTTCTTTATCGGTTTACGGCATCCACCTGTGTTAGATGAAACTGAAGGTATTGGCACTGGGCGAAGAATACTTGCGATAGTTGCAGCTGTAATATTTGTATTATCTTTCGTTATTATTCCGATAAGTGGGTGATGGGTGATAGGTGATAGGTGATGGTTAAATTATGACGATTAATGAATATTTTAGGAATAAATATAAGAAGAGAGTTTACAAGATCTGTATAGATGCAGGGTTTACTTGTCCGAATAGAGATGGAACAAAAGGTATTGGGGGATGCACCTACTGTAATAATGAAGCTTTCTCTGGCACCAGCCTAAAAAATAATTTCAAAATCAGAAGCTTCAGCTTACCTCATATTAATATAAATGAAAATATTCCTTTTATTGAAGAACAAATTATAAAAGGAAAAGAGAGATTAAAACGCCGATACAAAGCAGAAGCATTCATTCTATATTTTCAATCTTATACCAATACTTACGCATCAATGGAAAAATTAAAAAAATTATACGATTATGTTTATTTTGATGAAGATATTATAGGGCTTTCAATAGGAACACGTCCGGATTGCATAAATGAGGAAATATTAACTTTATTAAAATCTTATACTATTGATAAAGAAGTATGGATTGAATACGGATTGGAAAGCAGCCATAATAAGACATTGGAGTTGATTAATCGTGGTCATAGCTATGAAGATTTTTTATCGGCGGTTGAGTTAACAAATTTTTATGGGATACCGATATGTGTGCATATAATTTTTGGATTACCGGGCGAGAGTTATTCGGATATGATAGAAACAGTAAAAAGAATCTCTTCATTACCTATTTGGGGAATAAAAATTCATCCTCTGCATATAGTAAAAGGGACTTATCTTGCCCAAATGTATATGGATAAAAAAGATTATCCACGGATGCTCTTGATTGAAGAAGATGGAATGATGCTATATGTAAATTTGGTTAAAGAAGCTTTAACGATCTTACCTTCCTCAATAATTATTCATAGGTTGACAGGTGAAGCTTCGCCGGATTTGTTGATAGCACCACAATGGATTAATGAGAAGGCAAAGATACTGAGATTGATTGGGAATTAGGAATTGGGAGTTGGGAATTGGGGATTAGGAATTAGGAATTGGGAAGTGGGTCTCTATGGTGAACTTACCGATATTATTGAATGGATTTGAGGCGATAGCTGGGCTTGAATTTAACAACTTTGCCTTGCTGAATTTCAAGGGGTTCAAAAGTTTTTAGATGACGAGCTTTGCCTAATTTTTTGTTCCTTACTATTAAATTCCCAAAGCCCCTTATGTATATGCTTTCTCCCTCTTTTATTTTTTCCTTCATTAGATTAATTATTTCATTGACAATTTTTTTACTAAGTTGAACAGAAATGTTAGTTTCTGATGCAATTTGATTCGCTATATCTTTTTTTATCATAAAAACCTCTCATGAAAATAATTTTAAAGCTTACCAATGAAAACGATTTCAAGCTATGATGCATAATTCTTTTATTAAATAGGGAATTTTTTTGCTTCTATTACTTTCCATTTACCCTTCTCCTTTGCAAAAAATAATTCGCCTTCAAAGGGCTCCATCGGTCTTCCCAATAACATAATTTTCTGCTTTTCAAAAGTAGCAAAGATCTTTACAGCTGCCTTTGCCCATCCGGTATCATCTTCTTCTTTAATCTCAAGATTAATTATTTGAACCTTAACATCGGAAATTTGATTAAATAAATCAACAGCTCTATTTTTTAATTCTTCTCGCGAATATTTATGATTAATAAAGAACTTATCAGAAAAATAATCCAAGCAATTCTCAATTTTTTCTTGTTCAAAATCATTTTTTGCCTTATAGATAATATCTTTTATAGATTCACCTTTTGTAAAATAATAAATGAAGACAATTAAGATAATGAGAATAAGGAACAAACCAGCAAGCTGTTGTTTATTAGTTGAGATAGAATCGGTTATTTGAGATGAGGATGGTTTGCTTAACTTTATGCGAGCAAGAATAATCATAGGATTTTATACCCAAAATATCTGAGAAAGTCAAATAATTAGAGTTTATAGAGTTTGTAGGGTTTATAGAGTTGAGAGTTCCACAATGATTACCTTTCATCGTTATAGCTTGCATATTTATGGAACTCTATAAGCTATAGGTCATGGGTCATGGGTTATAGGTCATGGGCTAAAAGGATTATTGCCTATAACCTATAACCTATTACCAATAAACTATTATTTTGAAAGATGGTCATAATTTGTGGAACTCTATAAACTCTCAACTCTACAAACTCTATAAACTCTATTGGGGCATGTTAAAGGTTCTGTATTGCAGAGAATCAATTTTAAAGGCTATGCTCGGTTCAATGGAGGATTTTCCACTGCAGGAATTAGCTAATTCAATTTCAGCAGTGGCGGTATGATCAGATTCGTCAAGGAATTCAATTTGTTTAAAGAAATCCAGAGCTGCTTGGCATTGTTTCTTTTTAAGTGCATCAACGCCGAGATTGTAATACCCATCTTTTAACAGGGCGAAGATAGCTTTATCATCGGGAAAGCGTTGGTTAGCTGATTTCAGCACTTTAACAACTGCTTCATAGTCCTGAAGTTTATAGTATCTTAGAGCTTCGTCAAGCAATCTTTTTCTTTCTTCTTGGATTGCTGACAAAGTAGATTCTATTTCTTTAGACCTTTCTAAAGCATCTTTATTATCTGGTTGATAAGAAAGTATTTCTTTATATTTTTGTAATGCTTCAGGAAGGTTTCCGGCAGTATAAAGATTATGTGCTTCATCCAAGAGGGCTAATAATTCTTTTTCAGAGAGGGATTTTTCAAGGTGAGAAGTAGTAGATTCTTTTTGTTGAGGAGCGGGCTGGATTTCTTTTGGTTTATTGATTTTTTTGGGTGGAGCTTTTTTGATGGTAAAAGTTTTTACAACGGGGGTAGGTTTAGATTCAGTTTTTTTAAGGAAAAGGAAATAACCGCCGAGGGCAAGAGCAATGATAACGATAGGTATTGGGATAAGCTTTATTGGGAATTCTTTAGCTTTTGGAGGAGCAACTGCAGTAGGTGCTTTAGTGGGAACTTGAAGAGTAGCTAAAAACATTTCTGCTTCTTTGTTGCCTGGGTCTATCTCCAAAGCTTTTTGTAAAGCAAATATAGCAGAATCTTTTTTTCCTTGCGTATGAAAAAGTTGAGCATCGGAGATAAGTTTGTTAACTTGTTCTTGTTTAATAGCAAAGGTTTTACATTCTGCTAATCTTTTAGAAGCTAAGGCATTATCCGGCTGAGCTTGCAGTAGTTTTTGATACAAAGAAGCGGCTTCTTTCTAATTTTTAGAAAGATAAGCTTGTTCAGCTTTTTGTTCTAAAGGAATTTCGGCTTCAGCAGTAGAAGGGATCATAGATAAATACTGATGAGCTTCAGGATTTGTGGGCTCAATTTGTAGAACTTCTCTTAAAACTTTTTCAGCTGCTTGATAATCTTTATTCTCAAATAATCTCTTTCCTTCCTCAATGAGTTTTTGGACCCTTCCTTTAAGAATCAATAATTCACTTCTTGCTTTTTCAATTAATTCGTGAGCAGTTTGATTCGTAATATCATACATAAAGACTTCTGACCAAGTATCAATAGCTTGCTGATATTCTCCCATTTCAAAAAGGCGCTGACCATCTCTGATGATAGATTGAACTTTTTCTTCAGTAGGAGATACAGAGGGAGCAGCAGCAGGTGCAGCTTCAGCAGTAGCAGCAGAATATACATCTCCATGCAAAGCAGCTTTAGCTTCAGTAATTAAATCATCAATGCCCGGATAGTTGGGGTCTATGACTTTTACTTTTTCAAATTGCTTTATTGCATCCGGATATAATCCGCTTTCCATTAAAGTTTGACCGGTGGAAATGAAACTTTGTAGAAATGGTTCTGCTTCTTGAAGCTCAATAGCTTTTTGAAGCATTTTTTGTGCTTCTTCATTTGAAGGGTCTTCTTTTAATACTTCTTGACAATTAACGATAACAGAATCGAAATCCCTTATTTTAAGAGCTTCTTCAGCTTGTATAAGCTTAGGATGTTTTAAACCATTTTCAGACATAATAAAAAATTTATATAATATTATAATCAAGAATTAATAAAGAAGTCAAATTTAGTTTATAGTTTATAGAGTTTTTAGAGTTTATAGAGTTGAGAGTTCCACAATTTATTACCCTCAAAAATTTGGGATATACCTAATTGAGGGAATAAAGATAATCTTTATAGGTGATAGATTACAGGTGATAGGTGATAGGTTATAGGCGGAAATGTCAAATCCCGATATTCTATCTACTATATTCTGTCTACTAAATAAGTAGATAGTAAATAATAGATAGTGGTAATGCTTGTGGAACTCTATAAACTCTCAACTCTACAAACTCTATATACTCAATTCATATTTTACTCTGGCACCTTAATTTTTAAAAGGAATTATAAAATATAGGTTATGGGTCATGGGTTATAGGTCATGGGCTAAAGGAATTATTACCTATTACCTTGAAAGATAGTCAGAATTTGTGGAACTCTATAAACTCTCAACTCTACAAACTCTATTAACTCAATTCGAGTTTA
>CAYREJ010000034.1:5625-14580 GCA_964423235.1 uncultured Acidobacteriota bacterium
GTGGTGAAATAAATTATAATCACGCAGAGCTAAACAAAGCACTAAGAATACAAAGGTAAGGAATTGAGGAACTCTATAAACTCTCAACTCTATAAACTCTATTAACTCAATTAGAGTTTATAGAGTTGAGAGTTAAGAGTTGAGAGTTCCACCATTTCTTACCTATATCCTTTATTATTTACCTAATGTAATTATTTAGCGCAATCAATCATTTCTTATAAAAGATCATATTCCTGAAAGATAGGCAGAATTGGTGGAACTCTATAAACTCTCAACTCTACAAACTCTATTAACTCAATTCGAGTTTATAGAGTTGAGAGTTCCACATGTGCTGACTATTTTTCAAAAAGATTATTTTATTGAAGGAATGATTGAGTGAAAGAGACAGTAAATTCGCCATAGAGACGCAGAGAACACGGAGAGATAATTTACTCTGTGCTCTCTGTGGCTCTGTGGTGAAATAAATTATAATCACGCAGAGCTAAACAAAGCACTAAGAATACAAAGATAAGGAATTGAGGAACTCTATAAACTCTCAACTCTATAAACTCTACAAACTATATAAATATATTTTTTGACTTTCTCTTTAAAATATGATATAATTTTTTTAGTAATTAGAAAGAGGTGGATTATGAAAAGCAAATCAAAATTAATTTTCTTAATTTCATTTTTATTTATTTTAGGAAATGTTTTTTTAGGGGCGCAAAGGGGAAATGATTTTGAAAATATCAGAGGAAGCAACAAGGTAATAATTCAAGTTCGTGATTCTAAAACTGGATATGGAATAGCCGCTGAACTGCATTTGAAAGAAAAAGATCAAATATCAGAAGCAATAATTAAAACTGATAATAATGGAAAGATAATACTGGAGCTCAGAGATGGAATTTTTGCTTACAAAGTTATTGCTTCAGGTTATAAAGCTGTAGAAAATTATTTTCAATTACAGTGGACAAAAGAATTAAAATTGCAAGTATGGCTTGACCCGATTGATATACCGAATGAATTAAAATTAGAAAATATTAAATCATTGATAAAGCCTGACTATGCTTATATTTATGGATTCGTAGTTGATAATGAACAATATCAGCCTTTAAAAAATGTAAAAGTAAAATTAGAGAGATTGAAAGCTGAAGCAGAAACAGATGATAAGGGTTTCTTTTCTATGTATGCTTTTGCTAATATAAATTTTATATCAGAATTACCTGAGAAAGATAATTTAATTTTCCAAAAGGAGGGTTTTAAAACTTATATTATAAAAAATACTTTTATCATTCCTAATGAGGCTATTGGGTTTTTGGTTGATTTAGAAAAGGGGATTGGTGTTAAGTCAAGAGAGGATTTGCATAAGATAATTTCTTCTGATCAAGAGACACAATTGGAAGTTCCAACAATAAAAAATCCTTATTTAGAGGAGAAGGCAATTTCATATCCGACAGAATTGCCCGTAGGTGATTCTTATTTGAAGCCACTGCCTCCTTCTTATTTATTAGTATGGGATCCGCCAAATTCTATAAGAGTAGGAACTAATTGTAGCTGCACAACTTGCTCAACAGTGGATGTTGTATCTTTAGAAACTTATGTAGAGAGGGGACTAAATGATGAATGGATTGCTTCTTGGGTAGCTCATTCACTTCGTTCAGGAGCCATTCCTTATAGAAGCTATGGAACTTATTATGTGTATAATCCTATAAATGCAAATTATGATATATGCAGTTCTACTTGTTGTCAAGTTTATGATACTGATACTGCTGCAAGCACTGTTGCAGCTGCAGATTATACTGCTGGGATACTTCTGCAGCGGAATAATTCAATATTTCGGTCTGAATATTCAGCAGAGAACAATAATTACAATTGTTCAGATGCAGGATGCGTGAATTCTGATTGTAGTTGTGGAAATGGTTATGCTGGTTCGCCAGCTGCAAGTTGGCCTTGCTTATCTGATAGCGTTGATGCAGGTTATACTTGCTATGGTCATGGCAGGGGTATGTGTCAATGGGGAACTCAAAGATGGGCAAATAATCAGGGACAATTATGGAAATGGATAGTTAACCATTATTACAATAACGATGGAAATCCTGGAGGTTTACGCTCCTCATATATGACAAGCCCTATGGATATAACAAATGCTACTCCTAATCCGAATACAGTTCCTCCGGGTGGAACTTTTACTATTAATGTTTCAGCAGTTAATTATGCTGAAAAAACTCATAGTCAAATAATGATAGGCGCAAGTTTATATTCTACTGGAACAGGTTATATAGATGATCCGGCTAATGACACGAAAGTTACACTGAACCCCGGAAACAATAATGTTTCTCGACCCTTTACCGTTCCATCAACAACTCCGGATGGCGTTTATGATCTCATTGTAGCTTTATGGTTTGATGTAGATGAAAACAATCAAATAACCGGAACTGATTTGCCTTTAGTTTCCAAAACATACACAGGCGCCGTTACGGTATCTTCTTGCTTGCCACCCGGAGCATTTAATTTATTAGCCCCATCCGATGGAAGCTCCTGGGTTTCGATTCAACCTACTTTGGACTGGGAAGATTCTGCTAATGCTACTTCTTATTTAGTAGAAGTTGCTTTAGATTCTAATTTCACAAATGTAATAAGAAGTGCTAATGTTTCCGTTAGTCAATGGCAAGTCTCTCCTGCTTTAGATTATTGCAGGACTCATTATTGGAGAGTAACTGCTTCTAATGCTTGTGGAAGCATTACAAGCTCTGTTTGGAGTTTTGACACTGATTGGCAATTAGCTTCTTACAGTTCTACATATAAAGCTCCTCTTTGTCCAAAAACGCGTTGCTGCGGTCCAGGTTCTTTAATTGATAGCAGAGATACAATTACAGGCAAGACGGAGCAAAATCAACCTAATACAATAAATAATTCCTGTGCTGATGGAACGGCAGGAACTTATCATACCGATGAATCTTTGGATAGTCTTTTAGTAAGAACGACGGATGATACTGAAATAGGACCGGGCAAACAGGTAATTGTTTATGCGTACGCTTGGTGTTGGGGAACTACTGATTATCTTGATTTATACTATACTACGAATATTAGTTCGCCGAGTTGGACACTTCTGGGAACTTATCAATGTGATGTTTCCGGACAAGCTAAAATGTTTTCTCATACTTTTACTCTTTCCACTCAGGAAGGCTATCATGCAATAAGGGGTAATTATAGGTATGATGGCTCAGCTTCTGAATGTAGCACTGGTACTTATGACGATCACGATGATTTAATTTTAACTGTATGTACCTCAGCACCTGGACAAGCTTCAAATCCATCTCCTGGCAACGGAAGCACTATTTGCACTACCACGCCTACATTAAGCTGGGCGGCTGCAAGTGGTGCTTCAAGCTATGATGTTTATGTAGATGGTAGTCTAAAGTGTGCTAATGTGACTACTACTTCTTGTTCTCCTGGTGTTTTGAGTCTTGGTTCACATAATTGGTATGTAGTGTCGAAGAATGCTTGCGGGAATACGACAGGTCCGACTTGGTCATTCACTATTCAATCGGCACCAGGACAAGCTTCAAATCCATCCCCGCCTAATGGAGGAACTACTTGCTCTTCTCCAACGCTTTCCTGGTCTGCTGCAGCTGGTGCTACAAATTATGATGTTTATGCAGATGCTAACTTGATTTGCTCAAATATAACTACTACAAGCTGCCCAACAACATATACTTCCGGAAGTCATAGCTGGTATGTAGTTTCTAAAAACATTTGTGGTAATACCACAGGACCCACCTGGAATTTTAGCATTGATACGACGCCTTGCCCTGCTATTGCAAATAACTTGCTTGTAAGTAAATCCGGAACGAATGTTAATGTGTCTTGGACTGCCGTTAGCTGCCCCGATTTAGCTAACTATGAAGGTTATGGCTCTACTTCTTATTCTGCTCCATTCCCGAGCGGTTGGTCAATTCTTGCTACTACTACTTCTACTTCTTTTACTGACTCATTAACTTCTTCTTATATAGCATATAAAACTATTACTGTGGATGCTTGTGGAAATAAATCAAATTAAGCTCGATAAAAGGCTGAATTGATAGAAGAGGATTTCGCCTCTACAAACTCTAAATTCTGCGAACTCCGAGTATGAAATTTATTGCCGACATTATGTTAGGAAAACTTGCTAAATGGTTAAGGATTGCCGGAATTGATGTTCTATATAGCAATAAAATGAATGATGAAGATTTAATTAAATTATCTTTGAAAACTGATAGAATCCTTTTGACAAGAGATAGAAAATTAAGTGAAGATAAAAGATTAAGAAAAATTATTATGATTGAAAGTGAGCACATTGAAGAGCAGCTTAAGGAATTTTTTGAGAAGACAAAGATATGCCCTTCTAAATTATTTAGCAGATGCTTAATTTGCAATGAACCTCTTCAAATCATTGAGGATAAAAGAATGATCAAAGATAAAGTTCCAAAATACACTTATTCCACAAATGATGTATTTTCTATTTGTCAAAAATGTGGTAAAATATATTGGAAAGGAACCCATAGAGAAAATATGGAAAAGAGGATGAGGGAATTATTGCAAAAAATTAATTGAGGTAAAATGAATGAGGAAATATATATTAAAATATGAGAACAAGGAAATAGAGGTAGGAGAGGGAGAGTATTTACTTGGGAGAAGCAAAGATTGTCAGGTTAAATTTTTAGGTGAAAGTGTTTCGCGAAAGCATGCTAAATTAAGGATAGAAGGGGATAATATTTACATAGAAGATATAGGAAGCAGCAATGGAACCTTTGTGAATGGGAGATTGGTCCGTTCAATAACATCTATTCATCCTGAGGATAGAATCCATTTAGGAAAAGTGGTAATGATAATAAAAGAAAAGATGGAAGAAATTAAAGAAGAAATTTTACAGAATTGTCCGCAATGTCATAATAAAATAAGAGGAGGAATGAAGTTTTGCACCAATTGTGGAGCAATGTTGATAAAGGAAGAAATTCAGGAAAAAGTATCTGATGATAGCACTAAAGATTTGCCGAAGGAAATGTTGAGGGAAGCTATTAAGGAACCTGTTGTCATTCCTACTACTTCTCCTCCAGAACCAAAAGTGGAAGAAATTAGGGAAGAAAAATTAAAAGAAGATACATCAAAAGAATATGCAGTTAAATTAAAACCTTTTAAATCTGAAGCAGCAGGTTTTTGGATAAGACTTTTGGCTTGTTTTATAGATGCGGTAATACTGAGCTTTATTAATTTAATAATAGGTATAATTGTGATGGCTCCTTCTTTAGTATTAAATATAAGAAAATTATCCAATCCTAATGAATTGTTAGCTGAGCCGCCTTTATTATTTATTGCTTCAATATTTTTATTTTTCATATTATTGTTTAGCATAGGGCTATATTATGTATTGCATGGTCCGGCAGTTAAAGGAGGAACTCCGGGCAAAAGAATGCTCAATCTCCGCATTTATACAACTGAAGGAGAAACTCCAATTGGGTGGCAAAAAGCATTCATCCGCTTCTTAGGTTATCTATTAAGCTCTTTGATATTTTGTATAGGTTTCTTAATGATAGCCTTCAGAGATGATAAGAAAGCACTTCATGACCTTTTAGCGAAAACTATAGTGCTAAAAGAAAAAAGATAATTTCGTAAATGCTTAGCATCTTATTATTATTAATTCTTCTTTTGATGTCAGCTTTTTTTTCAGCATCAGAAGTAGCTCTATTTTCTTCTAACAAAATTAAAATTAGGCATTTAGCTAAAAAAGGGAATAAAGCAGCATTAAAAATTCTAAAATTTTATGATGAGCCTGATAAGGTATTAATTACTATATTAATAGGAAACAATGTAGTTAATGTTGCAGCTGCCTCAATAGCAACTTTTTTTATTTCTAATTTAATCAAAGGAGAAGCCCGCATTATCACTATATCTACAATAGTTATGTCATTTTTAATAATACTGTTCGGAGAAGTTTCTCCTAAAATTGTAGGATTGGCTAAAGCAGAAAGGATTTCCCTTTTTATTATTACACCTCTTCATTATCTTTATCGCATGTTTTTACCATTGATTTACACACTCTCTTTCGTTGTCAAGAATATTTTATCTTTAGCAGGAATTGAAGAAATTAAAAGTACACATGAAATTACTGAAGATGAAGCTAAAACTATGCTCTTTAGCAATATTGAAAAATGGCAAATTACAAAAGAAAGGAAAAAAATCATCAAAAGTGTTTTTACAATTAAAGATATCACTGCAGAAGACATCATGGTCCCGAGAACTGAAATAATAGGAATTGATATAAACCTTAAACCAAAAGAAATATTAGAAATTATAAAGAATTCGGGTTTCTCAAGATTTCCTGTTTATCAAGATTCATTAGATAATATTAAAGGTATTTTATATGCGAAAGATTTGCTGGGAATGGATTTATCAGATTCTTTTAAAATAGACACATTATTGCGAAAAGCTTATTTTTTTCCTGATGCTGCTAAAATAGAAGATGTGTTGCGTGAAATGCAAAAACATAAATATCATGTAGCATTGGTGATTGACGAATATGGTGGGATAGAAGGATTGATTACCCTTGAAGATATACTGGAAGAAATAGTAGGAGAGATTCAAGACGAATATGATGTAGAAGAAAGCCCTCTTATAGTTGTACAAAAAGAAAATGTATGGACAGTAGATGGAGATGCTAATATAAAAGACCTTAATCAATTATTGTCCATTAAACTTCCAGAAGATAATGATTATAATACAATTGCCGGTTTTATTTTTAAAATCGCTGATAAGATCCCCAAAGAGAAAGAAGTTTTTCATTACCAGGATTATATATTTACGATAGATAAGATGGAAGGAAATAAAATAATTAAAGTATCTCTTAAGTTAGGAATGAAGGAGGGGTAGCAGAGACATTACTGTCTGTGGATTTTCTTTTTTCACAGGCAAAATTGCTTATGCTACAATTGCCTATGCTACATTTGCTTTTTTCTAAAAGTATTATTATATTATGAATTTAATTAATAGCAGGCTATTTTTGAAAAAAGATCTTCAATAATCAGAAGTATTTATTTTAATTTAATAATGGAGGAAGATAAATATGAAAAGAAGCATAAAAATTTACTTAATCATTGGAGTAGCAATATTTTGCTTCAATTTATTAATATGGGCTGAGGAAACAATTCATCCACCAATAATTTACCCTTATAATCCAACTGCTTTTGTAGAGGTTCATGGATACGGACAATTGCATTACATTGATACTCCTCAAATGCTTCCTTCTTTTGCATTAAATGAATTTGAACTAACTTTCTTAGGAAATTTAACTAAAGAAATGAGAGTAGAAACAGAAGTTGAAATTGAAGAAGCCAAAGAATTGGAGTTAGAAACTGGTACTTTTGCTTGGGATTTAAATAATAAGCATACTCTTCGTTTTGGAAAATTTTATACGCCTTTTGGATTAGAAATATTATATCATCGTCCTCATGAAAATGAGTTGGTTATGAGACCGGAAACTGGTAAATTAATAATACCAGGAAGCTGGCAAGGCGTTGGATTATTTTATCGCGGTCTATTTAATATTAAAAAAATTGGCTTAAATCTTCAGGCTTCATTAACCAATGGGCTTTCAGCACCTGATAGAAGTGGAAGACAAACTTCTGAAAATAACACGAATAAAGAATTATCTTTTAGATTAGGAATTGTTCCTATTCATAATTTTGAAATAGGTGTTAGCTCTGCTTATGGAAAATATGACCCTTCTAATTTATTTGCCTATACTCTTGCCGGTATTGATGCTGCTGTTAAATTCCAAAATCTTATGATTAGAACTGAATATGCTCTTATGGATAGCGAAAATGAATTTGGCAACTTCTCAAAAAAAGGATTTTATATTCAAGGAGCTTACACATTTTTAAAAGAAAAAAAATTGATTTATTCTCTTTTGGTTGCAACTCGCTTTGAGGTTATAGATACAAATTCTAAATTGGACGATATTAACGATGAACAAATCATAACCGTTGGTTTAAAATGGGACCCTGTAAAGCTTTTCTTTATAAAAATTGATTATGAATGGAGAAATGAGACTAAAATTGAAGAAATTAGCAATAATGCTTTCCTATTAGGAATTGGAGCAGCTTATTAGTGAAAAAACTTGTAAATTTTTTGCTAATTTTTTTATTTATTTTTTCATTAATAATATTATATTCAACATATTCTTTTCCAATTAATATAGCATTAGAAGGTGCTTACAAAAAGGGGCATCAAGAAATAGATAAAAATAATCCTAAATATTTAATAGAAGCGATTACTACATTGATGGAATGGTTTGATTTATCCGCGAAAGCTGTTAATATTAATTTTAAAGATGAAATTAATAGAGCTATTTTAATAAATGATAAAGAGAAGTTGCATAATTTATGGGACTGCTGGTTTTTCGGATTAGGAATTTGGCTTTTGGAAAAAGCTTCTACTTTAAATGATGATGATCCAATTAAAAAAGCTCAAATAAAGGAATCTCTTGATTATATTTACTTAATAGTTCAAAGGAGAAATATTGATGAATTAAAGATGTCTGAATTAAAAAAATTATATATTGATCTGTATAGAAGCGCTAAAGGAAATCAATATAATTCCAATTTTCAGAAATTAAAAGATTGGTTCAATGAAAATAAGCAAACCATTCCCGAGTGTAAGTAGCACAGACGTTCCATAGTTTATAGAGTTTATAGAGTTGAGAGTTTATAGAGTTCCACAAAGTATGACTATTCTGTAGCAAAATAATCTTTTTGGAGAAATTAAGAAAAAGAGCATATGCAGGGAAGGAGGTAAGAGATTGAGGAACTCTATAAACTCTATAAACTATCTAAAGATAAATTCACCATAAAGACACAGAGAACACAGAGAAAAAATTAACTCTGTTAACTCTGTGCCTCTGTGGTGAAATATAAAAAGAAATGGAGTCTACATCATCCCAAT
>CAYREJ010000035.1:0-14326 GCA_964423235.1 uncultured Acidobacteriota bacterium
TGTGATCTTTGTGTCTTCTTTGTGATCTTTGTGGTTTATAATTTTTTTGCCATTGGCTTTTAGGATTTGGAAAAATTGACTATTTGCATTTTATCTTCTTTTAAAATTTTTATCTATTTGATAATCTGTAATTTTCATTATAATAGGTCTTCCATGCGGACATACTTGCGGTGTTGATGTTTTCATCAATTCTTCTATAATATACTCCATCTTTTCTCTATTCAGAGACATATTTATTTTAACAGCTGCACGGCATGCGACTGATGCTACTAAACTTTCAACCAATTCTTTTTTCTGTTTATCATTAATAGCATTTTGAAAATCATCTATTATTTTTACAATCATTTCTGTTAAATCCGCATTTTTTATAAAGTAAGGAATTGCTTTTAGTAAAAAAGTATTTCCGCCAAAAGGTTCTAAAATGAAACCCAATTCTTTAAGCAGCCCATCATATTCTTGTATTAATATTTTTTGCGTAGGCGTTACTTCTACTGGAAGAGGAAGAAGAAGATGCTGCATAGTAATTTTCTTTTCATTCATCAATTTTTTATATTCCTCATAAAGGATTCTTTCATGAGCTACATGTTGATCTATTAAAAGCAATCCATCATTGTCATAAGCTAATATATAACAATTCTTATATTGAGCAATCACAATAATTTTTGTAGATATTAAGCTTCCGGTAGATTTTTCTTCAATTTCTTTAGAAGGTATATAAAGATGCTGAGGAACTATGTTTAAATTCTTTCCAAAAGTATCTTCTATCTTTTGAAAAGATTCATTTTCTGGTGATTTGCTCTTCTCTGTAAATTCTTTTTGATCCTTTTCCTTAATTGGAAAAATACTTACAGGTTTAAATTTAGACAATGCTTCCCTAACCCCTTCCTTTATAGAAGTATAAACATTTTCAGCATCTAAAAATCTTATCTCCATCTTGGAAGGATGAACATTTACATCGACTAAATTCCAAGGTAATTCAAAATAAGCTACTAAGAATGGAAAAGTTCCTTCTTTTAAATAAGGCTTATAAACATCCATAAATGCATTCATTAATAATCTATCCCGAACATACCTTCTATTGACAAAAAAATGAATAGTATTTCTATTTGGTCTTAAGAAGCTTGGGAACCCTATCCTACCGCTAATTTTAAGATTCTTCCTTTCTATAAATAGAGGAATACTTTGATCTATAAAATTCTTGCCATATATTTGATATATTCTTTCATCATAAGAATTGACTTTTGGAAAATCAAATTGATTTTTATCAGATTCTTTAAAATAAAAATGAATCCCCGGATAAGCTAAAGCATAATTTATCATTATGTTAGAAATTAAACTGCTTTCATAAGAAGCACTTTTTAAGAATTTTTTACGAGCAGGCATATTAAAGAATAAACCATAGACTTCAGCTTTCGTTCCGGGTGCCGAAGCAATTTGCTGCACGCTTTTTATTTTTCCACCCGCAATAAATATTTTAGTTCCTATCTCATTAGTTGGCGTTTTTGTTTCTAAGGTAAAATAAGAGACTGATGCAATGCTGGGAAGCGCTTCTCCTCTAAATCCTAAAGTTTTTATTTCATTAAGATCATCAGCACCTGATATTTTACTAGTAGAATGTCTTTCAAACGCCAAAAGAGCATCATCATAATCCATTCCTATGCCATCATCTATTACTATGATTTTTTGTTTTCCACCCTGCTGAATTAATACTGAAACTTTACTGCATTGAGCATCAATACTATTTTCTACTAATTCTTTCACCACCGAGGACGGTCTTTCTATTACTTCGCCCGCTGCTATCTTATTTGCTACATCTTCGGATAATATTTTAATAAAAGACATTAAAAATTAATTTTCTACTGCTGTTTTTCTTTTATTTCAATAAACCAAGCTCTTCTATTAAATCTCCTTGTTTCTTCCTTGGAGTTATTATATTTAGGTTGTGTTTCTCCATAACTGATAATTTTTATTCTTTCTTCATGAACTCCTTTGGATATGAGATAATTTTTTACAGCTTCAGCTCTATGAGCTCCGAGTGCCATATTATATTCTTCAGTGCCGATATAACAAGTATGTCCTTCAATTGTGATATTAATATCCGAATGTTCAATTAAATACTGGGCTATAACATCTAATTTAGAAATTGCTTCTTCTTTAAGATCGTATTTATCAAAATCAAAATATATTTCTGCGTAAGGGGGAGCCTCTTCAACAACATGAGGAGTTGGAGGAGCTGGTGGCGCAGGGGGAGACGGAGGAACTGGCGGTGGTGGCACGGCTGGCGGGGCTGATGGCGGCAAATGCCTCTTCGGAATATACCCTAAAGTAGCTATTATGGCGTTTGGATTCTCATCATTGGAGCTTTCCGCTAAAACATTCCGTCTAACACCGGCTGTAAAATTAATTCCATTATCTAAAACAAATCTAATTCCCAAAGAAACATCTGCATAGTTTTCTATCTGAGCATCCCCATTCAGGACTCCACCTACTATCTCTGCTAAAGCTTGAATTGATTTATTATGAGGAAAATAGCAGCCAAATCCATAATTAAAACGAGTGCCTAACTTTCCATTGTCAGGATTACCAAAATAACTTACTCCAATATTTACCCCTACCCCGAATTTATTGTTAAAAATTTTATCTAAGATTAAATCTAAACCCAAATCAGCTTTGCCAGTTCCGACTCCATTTTTTTCATCAGCAGTAGGCAATTTAACAAATCCTCTTAAAGAAGTTCCAAATTCTCTTTCATATTTATCAATAAAATTATATTTAGCAAAAATAACTACATCACCGAAGCCATCAAAATATTCATTATTAGATACAAATTTAGTATTATAAAAACCGACATTCCCAGTTTTTAAATCTACATCGTGTCCGGTATAAGGAGTAATAACTCCTCCAATTTGAAGATCATCAGTTATTCCATAACCAAAGGAAATAGAATCGCTTTGCGTATCAATATCTAAAGGGTCTCTATCTACATTTTCAGCAATTAATCCAAATAAGAATTTTCCCTTAATAAGCGTAGTAGAAGAATAAAGATGAAATAAACCTTGATCACCATAATTACTAATTCCTTCTTGAGGAAAAGCTGAATATGCAAATAATGATAAAAGAATAATAAATCCCACAATATAATCTTTCTTATACATAATTAACCTCCTTTTTTTAATATTATAATATTTTAAAGACAAATTAAAATTATGTCAATAGATCAAATTGTATATTATTTATTATTTTATTACGAGTTGGCGAGCTTAGCGAGTTTAAAAAATAAAAAAATAAAAGCCACAGAAGGACACAGAATAACACAGAAATAAGTATGTAAAACTTTGAATATTTCTCTCATTCAAGCAGCAGATGCTTTTGGAGATTATTGGGTTAATGTATTTGCACCTACAATTTATTCAGCCTATTATAGAGCTGCAAGTTCTGCTAAAGAATTTCTTCTAAATATGGATAATGTTCATGTATCAGCGACAGAAAGCTTAAAAGATTGTCGTCCACCAAGATTCGAATATGAATGGAAGGATGCTAAAACTCTTATTATGAAATATAAATCTAAAAGAGGCTTGATTGATCTTATGGTTGGTTTGATAAAAGGTGTAGGAAAATATTATAAAGAAGATTTAAAAGTAAGAAAATTAGGTGATGATAAAGTAGAAATTATTTTCCCGTAAAAGTTCATAATTTTTTGCACAGAGAACTCAAATTTATCACAAAGTTCAAAAATCTAATAGGTAGGAGATAGGTTATAGGAGGTTAAGAGGAGACGGTTCGCAGATAAAAATGCCTAGCCTTAATTTTCTAAAAGCCATTTCCACAAAGGAATAATTTTTATTTTTTTGCCTTTTATTTCTTCTTCACTTTCGTAATCCCAGGTAATGAGTAATAAATAGCTACAATTTACTTCTTCTGAAACCTTTATTAAACTTTTTATCTCCCTTTTTTTTGTCATAATATCTTCAATATCATAGGAGACCTGAATTAACTGGCTCACCTTAGTTCCCTCTTTTAAAAGAAAATCTAATTCAATAGCACTGTTTTTATAATAATAAATCTCTATCAAAGGATTTTCATTTTTCTTTCTTAAAATTTCTAAAAATACAGCATTTTCCATTAGTTTGCCTACATCTGACTGAAATCTAACAACCCTGGAAATGCCATTATCACAGAGATAAATTTTTTTTGGCCAGCTCTCCCTGCTGTATATCTTTTCAGAGAACCTTTGCAAAAAAAATATAGCCACTGAATCTTGAATTTTATCTATGTAGTCATAAAGGGTATTTTTACCAAATTTTTTCCCTTGGGATTTAAAGAAATTTAAGATTTTGTTGATACTTATTTCTTTTGCAAAGTTCTGGGTGCAATAAGAAAGTAAAAATTTTGCTAAACTTATATTCCTAAGATTATGCCTTTCTACAATATCTCTAAATAAAATAAGATCATAAAATTCTTTTAATATTCTATCTTTTTCTTTTTCAAAAACAACCTCCGGAAATCCTCCAAATTCTAAATATTCTCTAAGAGCTCTTTTTATTTTTATTTCCTCATCTTTGGAAACAACTTCAGAAGAGATATTCTTTGCTTTCAAAAACTCAGAAAAACTAAAGGGGAGCAAATTATAAGTTAGGGTTCTTCCCCTTAAAGATGTAGCGATTTCTTTACTTAACAATTTTGAAGAAGAACCAGTAATAAAGATATAATATCTATCTAAATCCAAAATTTCTCTTAAGGCAGATTCCCATTTGGGAATATTTTGAATTTCATCAAGAAACAAATATTCTGGTTCTCTTCCATTTATTTCTTTATAAATTCTTAGAAGCTCTCTTATTTCTCTAAAATTTAGCTCTAAAAGTCTTGTGTCTTCAAAATTTAGATAAAGAGAGTCTTTCCTATTTTTTTTTATAAGCTGATAAAAATAATAAGTTTTTCCTGCCCTTCTTGGTCCTATAATGGAGATAATTCTTCTTTTTGTTTTTTCTACCTTTAATTCCCTTTCCAAGATCCAGGGTAGTTTCTTTTTTTTATATTCTATAATATAATCTCTAACTAAGGATTTATCCATATTATTGAGATAAATTAATTAATTATTTTCTTTGCTATTGAGATATTTTAATATAAATAAATTTGGCTGTCAAGCGCTGCATCTGTATATAGTCAGTTTTCTCCAAAAGCAAGGAAAAATATTAAACCATAATTGAGAAGTGAGAGTGAGAAGTGAGAGTGAGAGTGAGAGTTGGAATCTTGCATTTTTACATCTTTCCTTTTATGTAAAATAGGTATGACCGACTATTCTCACTCTCACTTCTCACTCTCACTCTCCTGTGGCTAAAATTTTAATTAACTCGCTTCCTAATAACTCAATAAAGGAAAATGGGTAGAAGAATTTATAAAAGAATGCTTTACGGCGCTATTGGATGATTCTGTGCAGTTGAAATTTACTGAATCAGTAAATCGGCGGCAAGATGTAGGGATATTGGTCGGGGCGAGAGGATTTGAACCTCCGACACCATGGTCCCAAACCATGTGCGCTGCCAAGCTGCGCCACGCCCCGCTGATTATGCAATATAGCAATATTCCTTAAAAAAGTCAACATTTTCTTGTTACTGGGAGTAAGAAGTGAGAGCTGAGAGTGAGAGTTAGCAAGTTAGCGAGTGAGTTTTTAACTTGCTAACTCTAACTCTCGCTTTTTCACTCTCACTCTCACTCTCACTTATTGCTTATATTTCTTTACCACAAAGGACACAAAGTTATCACAAAGTTCACAAAGTTTTTTTCTATCACCTATAACCTTTTACCTATAACCCATAACATTTTATTGCGAGTTTACGAGTTAGCGAGTTGAAAAAAATAACTCTCTAGCCCGCTAATATTTTTAATAAAACAATAATACAAAGAATTTATGATTGCATTTTTTCTAAAATTTAGAGTTCCAAGAGTAAAAGAAGTTTTTACTAATCAAAAATTTACCTACCTGTGCGTGTTCACAAGGCTCAGATTTTTTGCTACAGATGATGTTGAGCCGCTACCAAGAAATTGGTCCAGAACAGTATCATCCATTCACCCCTCTCCTTTCTATGTTAAATTTATGCATCTTCTTATATAAATGACTTCTTTCTATCCCTAAATACTTAGCAGCTTTTGTTATGTTCCAATTAAACTTTTCTAAAGTTTGTTCAATTAATAACTTTTCAGTTTGTAATACTTTACTTTTTAAGTCAGTGCTACTTATATTTTCTTTATTAAATGCTATCAACTTATTCACATCTTGTTCAGTTATCTCTTCTGCAGAAGTAAGAATTATTAATCTTTCTATTATATTCCTCAATTCTCTGATATTACCCGGATAATCATATAATATCAGAAGACGCATAGCCTCCTTAGTAATTTTCTTTAGCTTAAAATTATTTTCATAACATATTTGCTTAACGAAATGATCGGCTAAAAGCGGTATATCTTCTTTATGTTCCCGAAGAGGTGGAACCCTAATAGGAAAAACATTCAATCTATAATACAAATCTTCTCTAAATCTTCCGGCTTTTATTTCTTTCTCAAGATCTTTGTTGGTTGCCGCTATTATCCTCACATCTACATAAATTTCTTTATCACTTCCCAATCTCTGTATTTCACCATTCTGTATGGCTCTTAATATCTTAGGCTGCAAATGAATAGGTATCTCTGCTACCTCATCTAAAAACAAAGTTCCATTATTAGCCTTTTCAAATTTTCCTATTTTCCTACTTATAGCACTCGTAAATGCTCCTTTCTCATGCCCAAAAAATTCACTCTCAAACAATTCAGCCGGTATTGCTGCACAATTTACTTTTACAAAAGCTTTCCCTTTCCTAACACTTCTATTATGGATAGCGATAGCAGCTAATTCTTTTCCCGTCCCGCTTTCCCCCATTATAAGAACCCTCGTGTTGAGCGGCGCCACTTTCTCAATTGTTTCTTTTAATTCCTGCATAGCTTTGCTTTCTCCCAACAATTTCTCTTTCTCCCTTGATAAGCATTCCCATTCTTTCTTCTCTTCTTGTAATTCTTTAAGATGAAGTGCATTCTTTAAACTTATTAATAATTTATCTAAATTAGGAGGTTTATCTAAAAAATCATAAGCCCCCATTTTAATTGCTTGAACAGCTTTCTCAGTATTTCCATGAGCTGTTAACATAATTACCGGAATATTCTCATTCTCCTTTTTTATGATTTCCAAAATTCCCATACCATCTATCCCGGGCATTAATAAATCTAAAATCACTGCATCCAAATCCTCTTTAGCTATTATATTTAAAGCTTCATTGCCATCTGCACTTGATAATGTCTCAAATCCTTCCACTTTTAAAAAATTGCTCAATGAAATTCTTATGTTCTTTTCATCATCCACTATAAGAATTTTTTTCATTGCTTCTTCTCCTTCTTAAATGAATATTTATAGAATGCCTCATTTAAAATTTTCAGCCTTTAAACTTAAAACCCCGAGGCTTATTAGCCCTATAATTGTCTTCTCCGCTTCTGTATCGCTTTTATAAATGCTTCGGAAATATTTAAAAAAATTAGTATAAGAATCCGATCTCCTCTTCTCAATAAAATCATAAATAAGCTTATTTATATTAATAATTCCTCCGCAATCTGCATATATTTTAACATTTTCATCATTGGTTTCAATTTTTATAATCTTATCTTTATTATAATTTAGAATCATTTCCTTTTGAATAGCATCCTTAATGGCATCAGCAAACATATATGGTAAGTAATTCTGGTCCTCATTATTTATTTTACTTACTACTTCATTTACCATCTCATATCTTGCTGAAATTTCTTCATCATTAATTTCTGGATGTTGCCAGGTCTGTGGAATGTTAGATAAAATATTTTTAAACTTATTATTAAAATTATCTAAATTGAAGTTTATAAGCCTTATATTCCATTTATCTGCTTCAATTTCAAGAGGAGTTCCTGGCATAAACATAAAGTTATACATCCTAATTCCATAAAATTTCTCTCGGTTTCTTTTAATGAATTCAATAGTCTTCTTCAATTCTTCTCTTGTTTCGCCAGGATAAGCATAGATAAAACTGCATCTTACTTTTAGATTAGCTTTATAAGCACTCTCAATAGCTCTTTCTGCTGAAGCAGGAGTTATTTTCTTGTTCATAATCTTTAGCACCCTTTCAGATCCGCTCTCTATTCCAAATTTTATATAACGACACCCCGCTTGATACATTAGTTTTGCTATGTCGTCATCTATTTTATCAGCACGACAATGTGCATACCAGTATATCTTTATTTTATTATCAAGTAATGCTTCGCAAAATCCTTTTAGCCATTTCGGATTAGAATTAAGCAAACTATCATTGAAACGAAATATCCTACAATTATAAATCTCCCTATCTCTGATAACCTCCTTTATAACATTATCTATGGACCTACCTCGATAGTCTTTCCAAACAACATGGTGATCACAAAATGAACAATTATAAGGGCACCCCCGCAACGCCATTACCGGTAAAATCTTTTCTTTAATTGCAGCTATACCGCACCAATTCTTTTCGCTCTCCATCGCCTTAAAATAATTACTATAATCTATATCGTCAAAATTAGGATAGGGAAGATTATCTAAATTTAAAATGGGTTCTGCATGAATTATTCTATTAGCAATTTTCTTATCTAATAACTCATTAATAATTAATTCTCCTTCTCCAACAAGAATATAATCTACTATATCATCAAAAGCTCCTAAAAATTCTTGTATTCTCCTATCGCTTATAAAAGGACCTCCAAATATTGTCTTTATTTCAGTATTTTTTTCTTTTAATTCTTTAGCTATGGCTAAAGATAAAAAAATATTGCTATTGTAAATTGTAAACCCTACATAATTCGGAGAATCTTGAAGAATAATTTCAGCCATTTTCCCTGCTTCTTCTTTAATTAAAGTTTGGCAGGTTCTCAATACTGGATTTAAATCTGAAGGAGGATAAAAATAATAAATTATGGAATGTAAAAAAGAAAAAAATGTTGTCATTTGTGTCGGTTTAGAAAAAGAAGAGTACCAATTATTTAATATAGTTAGAAATAATTTATCGTTTAAGTATTTTGCTGAAAAATCAACATAAGAAGAGGAATATTTTTTAGAGGAAATAGAGGCTCGCAAATAAGCTATTCCTAAATGAGGCATTGTGCGTGTAAAAAATGGAGCAACGACGAAAGCTATTTTCTGCATTTTTAAATAAAATAATAGCTTATTCCTTAAGCAAATTCAAATTATCTTTACCCCTTTATTTTTGCTGCTATTGAAGTAAAAATATTTAAAAAATTACAAGCTAATTGAATACTGTGATTACCGGGCGGAACAACTATGCCTTGCATTACAAAATTTATCGGAAAAAGCTCCTCTTTTTTATTATCTACTTTCGCTCCCCAACAAGCATATGGATAAAGGCGAACCACCAAAATTTGATAATGGGAAGTGTCAACTCTTATTAAAATATTGTGAGCCTCCCACTTCTCAATAAATACTTTAGCCTTCTTATCCTCTTTAAAAGAATATACCTTTCTATTGTCGTTGACTATCCCGTAAGTTCTCCAATACCTGATCGGTTTTTTGACAAGCAAATTCAAAAAATTTCTCTCTTCATTAACAAATAAAGTTTTATCGATTAACCAAGCATCCGGAAAAACTTCGCTTTTGTATTCATAAATTACAATATTAGGATCTGATAAAGTTTTTATGATTTGCCAATCTTCATCATTTTGCAAAAATTTATGAATAGTCAAAAGAGAAAAAGCTCTCCTATCCTTTGTCATTAAATTAACTTCCCAATCTATTTTCCTTTCAAATGAAAAATTAGGTGCAGCAGAAATCCAAGCTTCTCCTTTTAAATTATAAAACCAAAATGAAGGTTCGAGTTTTTTACTCTGATAAATAATAAATGGCATTAACTCAATTAAATTATCACCCTGATTGTACTTTTTAATTATTTTATTTTCCGAAATAGATATTATAAGAAACAAAGCTTGAAGATTTTCATTAATAGTTGAAATAATTATGTTCTTTGAATTTAATAGAATAGCCTGAATTCTTTTATTAGCAGGTATAAATGAAGGAATCCGAAATAATTTTTTATTATTCATATCTTGAAGAATCCATTCTTTTTTATGGATTATATAATAAGGATATTTATATAAGTCAGTTGGGCAAACTAATGATATTTTATCATTTTCAAAAATCAATTTGCTATATTGAATTGAATTGCCAATAATTTTGGATATGTAGTAAATTTTCATATTGTTTCTATTTTGGAGTAGTAGCCAACCTTCGCTATTCTTATTGAGACAGCCTTGCTTAATTACATATTCTCTAATTTTAGCATTATCAAGTCTGAATCCCGTTAATTTATTTAATAATTTCAATTTATAATTTTCATAGAATTTCATAAAAAAAGAAGGTTCAATATAATTGTTTACTCCAAACAAAGACCAAATTTTTGGATAAAAACTGAATAGGTTTCTTAAATTTCTTTTAATGGCTGGCATGAATACATCGCTTATAAAATTTATTTGGACCTTATCATTTACAGTGTTTAATAAAGGTTCTAATCCACTCTTTGCGTCCGGCAAAGGCGGAAAAATAGTATATACTTTATTTATATTTATTATGGATTTTATTTTTTTATAATAATTTAAATTTTCATCCCAAGAATTAGAAGCAAAATGATGAAAGGGAGGATCTGATAACCATTTATTATAAGCAATCTTATATTGCACAAATATCAAAATAATTAATGATATAACTGCTATGTTTATAAAAAAGCGATTATTGATTTTTATAAATGCAAATAAAAAGATTATAATAATGAGAAAATAATCTAAAGAGCTACTTAATCGCAATAGAACTTCATTGATTTTATGAAGCCACAAACTAATTATTAAAGAAAGACTAATTGAAGATAAGGTAGAGATAAGAAATATTTTGAATCCCTTTTTATTTTTAAGCCAATAATCAAAAAATACTGCAGCAGCAATTAAAATTATGTATGGCAATATTGATTGAATAAACCTTTGATGTAATCTGAATGAATTAATATAAGGGATGTAGCAAGGCAGCATAGTAAAAGCAAAAAGAAAAGATATTAATAAAATTATTAAAAAGAAGAGCTTATAAAATTTTAAAGAAGATGATCTTAAGAACAATATGGAAAGACAAGCTGAAAATATTAGAGGGCTGAAATAAAATATTTTATAGTCAGATAAGGTAGAATTAAAGGGGATAGTAAAACAAAGGAAAGTATTGAATATTTGTTTAAATGGCGGGAGAAATAAATTTGCTTTACAAAAATTTGTAGTATTTCTGGGAGAATCTAAATAATAAGGCATAGTTAAAAGTATTTGAGGCATTATGAATAATAAAGTTATGATTATCACATATAGCCATTCTTTCTTCCAGCCTTTTTGAAAGATAATATAGCATACAAGGGTAATCATTAAGTATACCCAAAATTGAGTGAATCCAGCAAGAAATGACAGAGACCATATAAGAGAATTCAGAATGATAATTTTTAGATATTTCTCATTATTGATTATTAGCTTATCAGCTGCCCAAAGCATCCAAGGAAGCCATATTAAAGTATCTCTAATTGGAATAAGTTCATATAAATGAATAGGCTGATAAATAGTCATTAGAGCTAAAGAAAAAGCAACGAAGGGAGAGAAACTTCGTTGAAGCGCCCATAATAAGAAGCCAATGCCTAACCACCATAAAGATAAGATAATCAATAATTTGTGAGCCAAAATAGGATGGAGGAAGCAGTATAATATATTTGGCGGATAAAATATACCAGCATGAAGAAGTCCTGCGAGAGGTTGTCCTGTGAAATTATAAGGATTCCAGAGCGGAATTTGTCCCTGGCGCCAAAATTTAGCAGCTAAAGCTCGTAAAGGAATATCTTGATATAGTATGTCAGCATTGGCTGCTAAATTATATTTCCACAAATAAGGACTATATAGTAAAATAGCGGAAATTAATAATATAAAAATGCAAACCCATAATTTTATTTTAGGATTCATAAAACTATAATCAAAAGCTTTCAAATATTTTGAAAAAATATTTTGCCATAAAATCAATAGAATTTGAAATTGAGTTTATAGAGTTTGTAGAGTTCTTAGAGTTTATAGAGTTCCACAATTTCTTACTTATATGCTTTATTATATACTTTATTATATACTTTATTCGTTTATTTACTCTAATCAATCATTCCTTCTAAAAGATCATATACTTGCAATATAGGTAGAATTGGTGGAACTCTATAAACTCTCAACTCTATAAACTCTATAAACTAAATTCGAGTTTATAGAGTTCCACAGTTTCTTACCCTTTTATCATTAGAGTGCGAATAATTGTGGAACTTTAAACCATTAACTATAAGAACTCTATCTCTTCCTTTTTTATAATTAATGTGAAAAGCAAAATCATAGTGAAGCTATATAAACTATAATCAATCATACCTTCTAAAAGATAATTCTTATAAAAAGCAGGTAGAATTGGTGGAACTCTATAAACTCTCAACTCTATAAACTCTATAAACTCTTTTATTAGCTGTTGATTTTTTTATAATTAAATGATTAAATTAACTAAAATGAAGATTAGCATAATAATTCCAGCATTCAATGAAGAGAAAAGAATAGGAGCAACTTTAGAAGCTTTAGATATTGAATTTTCTAAATCAGATTCAAATCAGCGTCAGTGGGAAATAATAATAGTTGATGATGGGAGTACTGATGAAACTGGAAAAGTAATCAATGAATATCAGCAAAAATTCAATTATATAAAATGCATACGCCATTATAAGAATATGGGGAAAGGAAAGGCTGTATGCACAGGCGTGATGAAGGCTTCTGGCGAATTCATAGTGATTTACGATGCAGATGCTGCTACCCCTCCATCTTTTATAAACAAATTTGTTTCAGTCATGGAGAATGAAGATCTGGATATTATAATAGGCTCCCGAGAACTCGGTTATCGCCAGGGCTTTGATGTTTCTTATTTATCTGTTAGAAGAGCTATGGGAAGGATATATTCTTTTTTTACTAACTTAGTTGTTAAAGGATACCTTGATACACAATGCGGATTTAAGGTATTTCGGAAAGAAGTAGCACACCATCTTTTTTCTTTATTACAGCAGAAGGGATATGTTTGGGATATAGAGATATTAATGTTAGCAAACTATTATTCATATAAAGTGAAGGAAATGCCAATAGATTGGCACCATAAGACAGGCAGTAAAATAAATATTATTAGTGATTCTTTGATAATGCTATTTCATCTTTTTCAAATTAAGGTTCGGCAGTATCGGCTTAAAAAGGAGCAGTGGTTAAGAAGCGAAGCTTGCATAATATGCGGTAGCAGATATTGGAAGATAATTAAGCAACAGCGTCCATGGAAAATTTTAAGCTGCTATGTATGTGGTCTTGGAACAATTATTCCAAAGCCTGCTTCAGAAGAATTAAATAATTTATACAATAGGAATTACTTTAAAAGAGCTCATGAAACTATTGGATACAATGATTATTTACTATGGGAAAAATTCATAAAAAAGACTGCTAATAGGCGTTTAGATTTAATAGAAAAGCATATAAATAGAAGAAGTAATTTATTGGAGGTAGGATGTGCTACCGGTTATTTTCTTGAGGTAGCAGCTAAAAGGGGTTGGCAAATAAAAGGAATTGAAATAAGTCAATGGGCAATTAACTATGCGATTAAGATTTTAGGGGAAAATAATATTATTAATTCATCAATAGAAGATGCCATAATGGTTTTAGAAGATAATAAATATAATGTGATAGCAGCTTGGGATGTCATTGAACATTTACGAGAGCCTCATAAAGTAATAAAAAGATTCTATGAGTTATTAACTGCTGATGGGTTGCTTGCTATAACTACTCCGGATTCATCCGGTTTTTTATCATTGATTACAGGAAGGAATTGGTTGAATTATCGGAAGGTGCCAGAGCATATTTATTTTTTCAATAAAGATAGTCTATGTCAGTTATTAGAACAAAATGGCTTTTCAATAATTTTAGCTCAAAGCCATGGCAAGCATACGCCAGTAGGAGTTTTAATAAATAGATTATTTCAAATAATAGGTTTAAATTTAAATTTTTTAGAGAAGAACAAATTTATAAATAGGTTAGGATTTTATTGTAATCCAACAGACATTATGCTAGTAATTGCAAGGGCAAGGAGAGAGGGATAGCAATTTCATTAATCTTTGTAATCCTTCATTAAAAAATTTTTCATCCCCGCTAATGAAAATGTATAATAGTA
>CAYREJ010000036.1:0-14293 GCA_964423235.1 uncultured Acidobacteriota bacterium
TTTGCGTGAGTATTCAAATAATTATTTCACGCAAAGACGCAAAGCTCGCAAAGATCATCTTCTTTCCTTAACTTCTTAACCTCCTTTTTGGCATTAGGTCAATTTTTTCCAATAGCAATGAAAAATATTAAACCACAAGCTTATTACAATATTTATACAAGACATTAGCCACAGAAGCACACAGAATAACACAAAAATATGAAATTCTGTGTGCTTCTGCGAAATTCTGTGGCTGAAATCTTGTGATAATCTGTGTAATCTCGTGGTTAAAAATTGAAACCACCGGATTAACACAAGATTAAAATATATTTTCCTTTGTGATCTTTGTGTTTTCTTTGTGATCTTTGTGGTTTCTAATTTTTTTGCCATTGGCTTTTAGAATTTGGAAAAAACTGACTATTTACGGATTTCTTTATTGACATTAGAATGAATTAGATGTACCCTTATTGAAAAGGAGGCTGTTAACGGAGAATATTATTAATAAAGAACCAGATTATAAGATAGTAAAAACAGCATTAGGCGAGTGGCGTTCTTTTATGTATGCTAATGGTGCTGCTTACCATGAGTTTACATCACATTCAAGATTATTTAATTTGCCTTTAATCCATTACACAAGCGGTATTTGCCCTGAAACTGGTCGTCATAAAGTTGCCAAAGGAGTTATTGCGGTCGGGAAATTAGCGGTAGGCATTATTGCAATTGGGCAATTAGCAGCAGGAATCATTGCAATCGGGCAATTAGCTTTTGCTATACTTCTTACTATAGCGCAAGCAGGCTTTGCTATCATCTCAATTGCTCAACTTGCTGTTGGAATTTATTTAGCTATTGGTCAGTTTGCCTTTGGCTACGCTTGTATTGGTCAATTTGCCTTCGGCTATTATGTTATAGCACAATTTGGTATAGGTAAATATGTGTGGTCAATGAAAATAAAAGATCCTCAAGCTATTGAATTTTTTAAAGCACTGTTAGAAAAAATTACGCCTTAAATATTAAAATCATTAGATGTTTTTCCTTGTTTTATTATTATATTGCGAGTTTGCAAGTTAAAAATAATAACTCGCCAACCCGTCAACTCGCAATAGAATAATAATTCAATGATTTACCCACTTATTATTCCCGCAGATATAACTATCTTTAATGCCTCCTCCATCTTCATATCTATCGGTATTATTTCTTCTCTCGGAACTAACATAAGCAGTCCCGTTGTTGGATTTGGTGTTGATGGTATAAAAAAATAAGTAAGCTCTTTAGATGTTTTTTCTTTAACTTCTCCTTCTATATCAAGCAATATGAAACCTAAAGAAAAAATCCCTTTTCTCGGATACTCAATTATTCCAACTTGCTTAAAAGGCAGTTTTTCTTTTAATTTAGCAGCATCAATTATTTGCTTTGTTGTTTTATATAAAAGCCTTACCAAAGGCACCTTCATCATAAAGTCATCAAATTTGCTAAAAAGCCTTTTACCAATAATATTTGCTCCAATTATTCCAGTTAATAATATTAAACTGATAGTAAGTATAAAACCTAAACCCGGTACATGATAACCTATTATCTTTTCTATAATTGGTCTAAAGATGCCATCTACTTTTTTAAAAATTAAATAAACTACCCACCCACTGACAGCCAAAGGCAAAATTAATATTATTCCGGTAATAATAGTCTTTTTTATCCAGTTATTAAATCTTTTCATAACCTCTTTCTTTTAAATCAATCGCATTTATCATTTTGGAACCCTCAGGATAAGAAGGAGTATATATTCCGCCAGAAATAACTATTTTTAAAGCATCTTCTATATTCATATCAAGCGGGATAATATCACTTTCAGGAACAAAGTATAAAAATCCTGATGTTGGATTGGGCGTAGTTACAAAAAATATGCTCAAAAGCTTGAAAGGAATAACATTGCTAATCTTATTATCCACTTTTCCAGTTACAAATCCTAAAGTAAGAATACCTCTTCTGGGATATTCAAATAATACTGCTTGCTTGAAGGGAAGCTTTTTCGTTAATTCAAAAGCATTTATTAGCTGTCTGGTAGTGCTGTAAATTGTTTTAACCACAGGTATCCTTAGCATTAGATCATCAATCCATAAAAACAATCGCTTCCCAATTACCCTCGTTCCTATAATTCCTACTATCCATATTAAAAATACTGTAAGAAAAAATCCCACCCCCGGAATGTTATATCCTATTAGCTTATTTATCAGAGGAGTAAATATCCCATCAACCTTCCTAAATATTTTAATAACAACCCATAAACTTACAGCTGCTGGAAGTATCAAAATCAATCCTGTTATAAATCTTTTTTTTAACCAATTCTTCATATCTTTCATTGCTATCATAAAAATTTTACCACGAAAATACAAAATTATTAAATTATTACATCATTTATTATTTTATCGCCAGTTAGCGAATTCCAATTTGTTACCATTTGGATGAGTTTAACCTATAAGTTTCAAAATCAAATCCTTATCTAATAGCTTGAGTTCATTCTTGTCCTCTATGAATCTCTCTACATCTTTCCTAACTTTTACAAAATCAATCTCAGCTAACCTTTCTTTTAAAAAGTCATTAAAGTTTTCTGCATTTAAATTTATTCTTTTGCGCTCTGTTTGTTCTATAGCATTATTGAGGAGTTCAAAATTTGGAATAGACTTTCTCCCCAAATACCAGATCAGGTCGTAAAAGTCTCTTCCTTTGATATATTTTCTAAAAAAGCAAGCATGGAGTTTTGTAGCATAAAGGGAAGGAATGTCAAAATGTGTAACAGTAAAAACAAAATGTTTACTTACTAAAGATAATTCTGTCGTCCAACCCCTTGGCGAATTTGAATCCACTTCAAATCTAATGAAAAGTTTTTGGCTCTTCTGATTGGATAATCCTAAAAGAGAAAGGATGTCTTTAAATTTAAACATAGCTGAATGAACAGCGCCTTCAGCAGCTTTCTTAATTTCTAAAGAAAAGCCTGCCTTCTCCAATTCATAAGCAACCCTTTCTAAAAAAAGATCAAAATTATAGCCTTTTTTATTAATAAGTGAGAAATCAAGGTCTTCTGAGAACCTTCGCAACCCATATAAAAATCTCAGAGCTGTCCCACCAACAAAGGCAAGATTTTTAAAATACCCCTTATCATAAAGAATCTTTAGAATAAGTAATTGTAAGAATTCCCTTGTTGTATGAATCTTTGCTTCCCTGCTTGAAATTCCAAAAATGCTTTTCTCTATTATATCCAGCATATAGCTAAATTCCCTTTTTCATAAAAATTAATAAGTTTTTTACCACCTCCATAACTGCTTTATTATCAAACTTTCTGGCAAATTCTATAAGCCTTTTCTTTTTTAGTATCTCTAAATTTTGAAACCTGTATGATAAACTGAAAATATCCTCTTCCTTGCCTTTGAAATCTTGCAGGTTCAAGTAGATAAAGTCAAGTATTGCTTTCTCTGGCTCGGCAATAAAAACTGGGAAGCCATTCTCATCCTTCATTTCTGTAAAACCAAAGAATAGATTGGTTTTCAAGTGCTGGTAGATAAAAGTACCGAAAGAATTTGTAAATTTAGCGGTCTTTTTTGTAGTAACAGAAGTAACATCTTCTACTTTTTCAGGGATTAAGTCATAGTAACCAAAAGCATAGGTTGTGCTAACATAAGAAGGTGAATATAATGCATTAGCAAGAAAGATTCTTGATGGCTCAATCTTTCTATCACTTTCGTTCAGGATATAGATTCCCCTTTTTAACTTTATAATTAACCCCTTTTTAAGCCATCCACTAAACTGAACTTTCAAAGTTGTGGCTTTTCTATCTATGTTATAGATATGGAGAGACGAAATGAGAGGAAAACTCTTCACGGCATTCTTAAAATCAAAATATTTCATTTCTGTAAGTTATAAAATATTATTATTTATAGAAATAATTGTAATTAGAAAACCTGCCTTTGTCAAGCAAGATATTAATAGAGTTTATAGAGTTTATAGAGTTGAGAGTTTATAGAGTTCCACATTTATTACCGTAAAAGATTTGGATTTTAATTGTTTGAGGAATTCAAGCATATAAGGATATAGTTCAGAGCTATGATTATAACAAAAATTGCCTTCCAAATAAATTCACAAAAGAGACACTGAGATGAGTTTATAGAGTTTGTAGAGTTGAGAGTTTATAGAGTTCCACATTTATTACCATAAAAGATTTGGATTTTAATTGTTTGAGGAATTCAAGCATATAAGTATATAGTTCAGAGCTATAGAGTTTGTAGAGTTTATAGAGTTGAGAGTTCTACCATTTCTTACCCCTTTATCATAAGCTTGAAATTAACCTTTATCCCCTAATTCCTAATCCCCCGCTAAAAAATTAGTTTTTGGACATCTTGCTATGCCTATGTGGTGAAATATAAAGAAGATATGTCTCAAATTGAAGATAAAATGTATAATAGGATATAATTAAATTTAGGAGAATGATATGGCAGAAAGTATAAAAAATAAGATTAAAAGAGTTGGCTTATTAATAAAAACACATGACCCTATGTCAGTTTATGCAATAAGCAAAGTAATTAATTTTCTTAAAAATAACGATTATGAATTTTATATAGAAGAAACAAGTAGTAGCATATGCAAAGAAGAAGCAAAAGGAAGAACTATGGATATTTCTCAGCTAATAAAGAACATTGATTTGTTAATGGTATTAGGAGGGGATGGAACATTTTTGATGGCTGCACGATTAATTCAAAATACTGAGATTCCCATATTTGGAATTAATCTCGGTAAATTAGGATTTTTAACTGAAATAACCATAGAAGAAATTGAATCCTCTTTGAATCTATTAAAAGAGGATAATTTACAAATAGACAAAAGGTCAACTATAAAGGTAAAGTTAATGAAAAATAAAAAGGAGGTTGCTGAGCAAATATGTTTAAACGATGCAGTAATAAATAAGAGTGCAATTGCCAGAATAATAAATATTGAATTATCAATAGATGATGAAATAATAACAAGATACAAAGCTGATGGTTTAATAATATCAACTCCAACTGGCTCAACTGCTTATTCACTTTCAGCCGGTGGTTCAATTGTTCATCCCGCAGTTAATGCTTTCCTGATTACACCAATTTGCCCCCATATGTTGACTCAAAGACCAATTATAATCCCCGATGAATTTAAAATTAAATTAAAATTACTTACACCCAGAGAAGAAGTCGTTTTAACTTTAGATGGACAAATTGCTTTTCCTTTGGAATTTAATGACGAAGTCTTAATAGAAAAAAATCAATCCCCAATCTTAATAATTAAATCTCCTTTCAAATCTTACTTCAGTATCCTGAGAAATAAATTGAAATGGGGAGAATTCTAATGCAAAAAAGGGTATAGAGTAAATAAAGCTATACCTATCTGCAGATGATGAAAATTTTTTTATTAAACATGAAAAAACATAATTGGCATAAAATAATATTAAACTTAATAATTTTATTATTTGAATTATTAAAATGGGAAAATTCATTTGGGAAGGAATTAATTCTTCATGGCAAGTTTCAGATAGTGCTATATAAAAAAAATGAAATGTATGCGATGGAATTAATAAAGGAAATAGATAAAATTAATGAAGAGGTTCAAGGAGTATTTAAATTAAAATGGTTGGAGGAAACGCCGATAGTAATAGAATTAGTAGATGTAGATAATGAAATTGAGGTAATAGGAAAAGATTATAAAAATTTGCCATATTGGGTAGCCGGATACGCTTTGCCATCTGATAATAGAATTGTTATCAGGTATAAAAACATCGGTTCCTATCCCTATTTAAATTTACGCTCTGTTCTAAAGCATGAATTATCTCATATATTTTTATATAAAATTTGCAAGGTAAATAATGTTTCTGTTCCCAAATGGTTTGATGAAGGATTAGCAATGTATGTAGAGAAAAAATGGGATCTTCAAGATTATTATCAAGCATCTATTAGATCAATAATCCTTCAACCTATTCCGCTTGAAAAATTAAGATTCTATTTCCCTACTGAAGAACAAGAAGCTAAAATTGCTTATATAGAAAGCTTTTCTTTTATTAATTATTTAATAAATAAGAATGGTGATGATTTTCTAAATGAAGTAATAAATAGGCTAATAAAAGGAGAAGATTTTGAAAAAATTATATTAGCACTTACCAAAAAGACTATTGAAGAAAATGAAAGAGATTGGCATAATGCAATTTTCAAATATTATAAATGGATACCAATCGTTGCATCAACTGGATTTTTATGGATAATAATTACTTTGTTTACATTCCTTTTCTATTGGAAAAAAAGGAAAAAAGACCAGCTAATTATCAAAAAATGGCAAGAGGAAGAATATGGCAATTGATTCAAAAAACAAAATTAAAAATATAATAAATAAAATTTTGAAAAAAGTATTTGAAATTTTACTAATTTCCATTTTATGGATCCTAATATTTTGCATATCAATATTTTTGCATGGATACATTTCCATTTACAAATCAATAGCTCTTGTTACAATGGCAGTCTTGATAATAACTACAATCATTTGGAGGAAAATGCAAAGGAGAATTAAAAAAGAAACTATACTTGTATTTGATTTACATGGCAATATAAAAGAAGAACCTCCAGAAGGATTAGTTGAAGCTTTATTAAGACCGGAACTAACATTTTATGAAATATTAGAAATATTGGATTTCGCTTTAAAAGATGAGTGCGTATCTCTTTTATTCATAAAGATAAGGAATTTAAAATTAGGATGGGGGAGATTAGTAGAATTATATGAGCATTTATTAAAATGGAAAAAGTTAAATAAAAATATATACTGCTTTTTAGGAGATTGTAATAATAAAGAATATTTTCTATCTACTGCTGGCAATAAAATTTTTATGAATGAAGGTTCTATTTTATTATTCAATGGATTAGGAGTAGAAATTCCTTATTTCAAGAAATTATTAGATAAAATAGGAATAGAATTGGAAATAGAAAGAAGCGGGGCTTATAAAACTTCTTTTGAACAATTTCAGAAAGAACAGATGAGCAGGGAACATAAGGAAATGGTCTCATCAATTTTAATGGAAATGCAAAATTATATTGTGAATAAAGTGTCAGAGGAAAGAGAACTTTCTTGTGAAGATGTAAGAAATTTAATAAATATAGGTATATTCAGTGCAAAAACCGCTAAAGATTCTAAATTAATTGATGAAATTGGAATTATGGAAAACACAATAAAAAATATATTGAAAGAGAACAAAAGGGCTTCAGTTATTCCAATAGAAAAGTATTATAACTTGAGAAGGAAAAAGATGATTAAGGGAGCAAATAAAGAAATAGCGGTAATAACGATCAACGGAATTCTTCAAGAAGGAGAAAGTAGTTATGATCCATTCATAGGAAGGATATCAGGGAGCAATGATATCATCAATTTATTGGAGGAAGCAGAAAAGAATAAAGAAGTAAAAGGGATCATACTACGGGTAAACTCACCTGGAGGTTCTGGAAGTGCTTCGGAAATATTATGGCAAAAAATAAAAGATATTAATCAAAAAAAACCGATAGCAGTATCAATGGCAGATGTTTCAGCTTCAGGCGCCTATTATTTAGCCACATCATCAAATTTTATATCAGCAACTCCTCTGACTTTTACTGGCTCCATTGGAGTTTTGAGCGGAAAAATAAATATCAAAAATTTATTGAATTCATTCAATATAACATTAGAAAAAATTCAACAAGCAGAGAATGCCAATTTCTTGTCTATTCTTACTTCTCTTACGGAAAAACAAAAGCAATTGCTTCGTAAAATTAATGAAGACTTTTTTAACTTATTTATTGAAAGGATTGCGGAAGGAAGAAAATTGGCAATAGAAGAAGTTCAAAAGATAGCAAATGGTAGAGTATGGTTAGCTAAAGAAGCTGTAAATTCTAAATTGATCGATAAAATAGGAGGAATACAAGAAGCTGTAAATTTTATTAAAGAGAAATTAAATATTCCACAAAAGGAACCGGTAAAAATTAATTTTTATGTAAAGAAAAAGCCTCTTTGGCAAAAGCTCAAATTAAAATTACCCCCATTCAATGAAGAGAGCGGCAGAAAATTTTTAACTCTATATGACTGGCTATGTGGGGAAATTTTATCAAAGCTTTGAGAAAGCTTGTTGGGAGCTTAATTTCCTCTCTATATACTATATATTGCATTTAAAATAAAACTATTGACAATAGATATTTAATGGCTTATAATCTATTGATGAAGCTTGATTACAGCTACCTTTTTTCTTATTATCTATATATGATGTCTTCCGGGCTCACTAAAGCCATTGAGCTAAACAGCCTTTCTAAAAAAAGCAATGGGTTAATCATCAAAGCTATAATTTGGAAAAATAATTCTCCTTTGGCACTGGAGAAAAAGGAGGTTAAATTGTTAGCGATAGTGCCATCAGTTTGCTTTAAAAAATATCTTTCAAAGCAAATTGAAAAAAAAGAAGTTGCTAACAATTAATAAAATGAAGAAAAGATGGTCAGAACAGCAAAATGAATTTTTAAAGGAAAACTTTATGAGGATGTCGAATTGGGAGCTGGCAAAGAGATTAGGGGTATCGGAGATTGCAGTGATAACTCAGTTATCCCGTTTAGGATTATGCAGAAGCAAGCATATAAAACAAAAGATGAGCAAGGGGAATGGTAATCTATTTCCGGAAAGTATGGACCCGGAAAAGAAAAAGCTTCTCAGCATGTTCAATAAAGCCTACAAGCTTTTAGTAAAGCAACGTTTTGAGGAAGCAAAAATTGCTTTTGAAAAAATTTTGAATGAACCATCAAAGGATCTTATAATTTTAGAAAGGGCAAGAGTTTATTATTCAATTTGTTGTAATTTAAATAATTAAATTTGAAATAATAAAAAATTAAGTATTATAATTTAGTATGATTTTTGATGAAAAGAATTATTTTCAAATAATAATATTAGCAGCAGGCAAGAGTATTCGTTTTAAAAGCTTTAAATCAAAGCTTATCCATAATTTATTAGGAAAACCTATCATAAAGAGAATTTTGGAATTAGCAGTTTCTTTAAATCCACTGGATATATTCGTAGTAGTAGGGGAAAATCATAATGATTTGGAGCCTTTTATTAAAGAATTTAAATTAAAAATAATTCATCAAAATAACGCATTAGGGACTGGCCATGCTCTATTGCAGTGTAAGGATTATATAGAAAGAGAATCTCCGCTACTGGTTATGAATGCAGATACTCCTTTAATGAAGAAGGAAACTTTAATAAAATTTTTAGAAAATATTAAGAAAGATAAAGAGGGGATTTATATATTGACAATGAAAATCAGTGAGCCTACTGGATATGGAAGAATAATAAGAGACAAGAGGAACGAAATAATTGGAATTTTAGAAGAATTAGAATGCAATGAGGAGCAGAAGAGAATAAAAGAAGTTAATGCTGGTTTTTACATATTTCCATCAAGAGAGATTTTCTGTTTATTGGGGGAATTAAAGTCTGACAATGAGAAGGGAGAATATTATTTAACTGATGTAATAAAAATAGCAGCGGAGAAAGGATATAGAATTTATGGAATAGAGTTAGAAAATCCTAATGAGGCATATGGAATAAATAATAGAAGGGATTTATATTTAGCGGAAAGGATATTGAGGTTGAATAAGATAAATGAAATTTTCAGGGAAGGTGTTAGCATAATGGATGAAGCCAATTGCTATATAGAAGAAGATGTAAAGATTGGGATGGACACATTAATTTATCCTGGTGCTATTTTAGAAGGTGCTACAGAGATTGGAAAAGAATGCGTGATTTATTCAAATGTAAGGATAAAAGATAGCAAGATAGGAAATAAAGTTAAAATATATGATTTTTCGGTTATAGAAGGAGCGGAGATTGAAGATAATGTAAATATAGGGCCTTTTGCTCGGATAAGACCGGAGAGTATAATTTGTGAAGGAGCAAGGATAGGGAATTTTGTTGAAGTGAAAAAGACAAAGTTTGGGCGGTATTCTAAAGCTAATCATCTTTCATATTTAGGAGATGCAGTAATAGGTGAGAATACAAACATTGGAGCCGGGACCATTACTTGTAATTATGATGGGGTGCGAAAGAATGAAACAATAATAGAAGATGAAGTGTTTGTTGGTAGCGATAGTCAATTTGTAGCGCCGGTAAGAATAGGTAAAGGAGCTTATATTGCTGCCGGCAGCACTATAACTAAGGATGTTCCCCCTTATTCATTAGGCATTGCCCGAGGCAGGCAAGAAAATAAATTAGATTGGGTAAAAAGAAAGAAAAATATAAAATAGAGAGGCATTATGTGTGGAATAATTGGATATGTAGGTAAAAGGAAAGTAGTTCCTTTATTAATAGATGGGTTAAAGAGATTAGAATATAGAGGATATGATTCAGCTGGAATAGCTGTCATAGGAGAAAAAGGATTACAAATTAGAAGAGCGGCTGGGAAAATTAAAACATTAGAAGAATTAATAAAGCTTAATCCAATAGAAGGGTATTATGGGGTTGGTCATACTCGTTGGGCAACTCACGGAAGACCTAATGAAGAAAATGCTCATCCGCATAGAGATTGCAAAGGAGAAATCGTAATTGTCCATAATGGAATTTTGGATGGCTACCTTCAATTAAAAGAAGAACTTTCTAATAAACATAAAATAGAAACCGAAACTGATTCAGAGTTGATTGCACATCTTATAGAAGAAAATTATGAAGGGAACTTACAAGAAGCTGTATTGAAAGCTGTAAACAAAATGAAAGGATTATTTGCTTTTGCTGCTATTTGCACAAAGGAACCGAATATATTGGTAGCAGCGCGAAGCGGACCTCCTTTAATTATTGGAATTGGCAAAGATGAGTATTTAATTGCTTCAGATGTTCCAGCAATATTAAATATAACGAGGGATGTTATATATTTATCCAATGAAAGAGTTGCATCTATTACAAAAGAAGGAGTACAAATTAAAAATTTTTTAGGGGAAATAGTATCAGAGCCTATTCATAAAATTACTTGGGAACCTATAATGGCTCAAAAAGCTGGCTTCAAGCATTTTATGCTCAAAGAAATTTATGAACAGCCTTGGGCAATAAGAGAAACAATAACAGGAAGATTTTCTTTAGAAAAGGGAGAAATTTATTTAGATGAAGTAAACATATCGGAAAGCCTTTTTAATAAATTTAATCGGATATACATAGTAGCCTGTGGAACTTCTTGGCATGCTGCATTAGTAGGGAAATTTCTTATTGAACATCTTGCGAGATGTCCGGCTGAAGTTATTTATTCTTCTGAATTTAGATATGCAGATCCAGTAATAAATAATGATGTATTGACTGTCTTTATATCTCAATCTGGGGAAACAGCAGATACTTTAGCGGCAGCACGATTAGTAAAACAATTTAATGGAAAATCTTTAGCCATTTGTAATGTAGTCGGTAGCTCTTTAACTACCGAATGTGATGCGGTTTTCTATACTCATGCTGGTCCGGAAATAGGCGTGGCTGCAACTAAAACTTTTACTACCCAATTGGCTGCTCTTTTCCTTTTCTCTCTTTATCTATCAAAAATTAAAAACACTATCAATAATGAAAAATTTACTGATTCATTAAATGATATAATTAAATTACCTTCGGTTATGGAATCAGTTCTTCAGCAGGATGATAATATTTCAGCTATAGCAAAAGAATATGCTTCCTACAATAACTTCCTTTATTTAGGAAGAGGAATTAATTATCCGATAGCCTTGGAAGGAGCTTTAAAATTAAAAGAAATATCTTATATTCATGCTGAGGGTTATCCGGCTGGAGAAATGAAGCACGGTCCCATTGCTTTAATAGATGAAAATGTTCCTTCAGTCTTTATAGTACCTCAAGATAAAGTATATGAAAAAACTATAAGTAATATCTATGAAGTTAAGACCCGCGATGGCAAAATTATAGCTATTGCAAATAAAGGAGATGACAAAATTAAGAATATTTCTGATAAGATTATTGAGATACCTAAATTTAATGAATTATTAAATCCTATTCTTACTGCTTTAGCAGTTCAGTTATTAGCTTATCACATTGCAGTAAAAAGAGGATGTGATGTAGATCAACCTCGAAATTTAGCTAAAAGCGTAACAGTAGAATAAAAATTCTAATCTTAGTTTTTATCTATATAATATTGTCGCCATGTATTATAAGTAAGAGAATCAACATCTTTTCCATATTGGATTAGTCCCTCTCTATATTTATCATCTTTCAGAGCTACCTTTGCTCCTTCATCTGAAGGCTTCGCTTGAAATTCGTTTATCCAGTTGAACATATCTTTATAATGATCCCTTATAGGACAAGGTAATAACTGATTCCTTTTCCCAGAAGGCTTTGCTGAATAACCATGCTTATATTGCCATTCTCTTATCCTCTTAAAGAATGGAATAAATAAAGCATCATTTAAGTTCCCACCTTTATTATAAATCTCTATAATATTATGAGTATAATAAGGATTAAATACGCAGGGCATAATATTTCCATTCCAATCTATATAAAAATAACCCCACGACCTGCCTGCTGATATGCAACCATCACTTATTGGACTGGAATTCCAAAAATCTACCACAAATATTTCTTTCTCCCTCAATGTTTTCTGCATTCTATAAAAAAGATTAAGCCTCTGCTGAGGCGTTATCATCCTTTGCAAGGTTATGCTCCTTCCTATCGGCATATAATGAAAAATCCAAGCATATAAAGCTCCCTGCTCTTCAAAATAAAATTTATTAAATTCATCACTTAAAATTATTTCAGCGTTTTCTCTTGTGGCAGTTACTGAAATTCCATAAAAAACACCCACCTTCCTGAGATTTTCAAAAGCTTGAAGTATCTTCTTAAATGTTCCGCTGCCACGCCTTGCATCAGTTTCTTTTTCAAATCCTTCTACTGATATAGCTGTAGTAATATTACCTGCTTCTGCTAACTCCTCTGCCATTTTTTCGCTTATCATCGTTGCATTAGTATACATTAAAAAGAAATCGTCCGGAAATTCTTTGAATAAATCAATAATGCTCTTGCCCTTGCTTTTGTATATCAGAGGTTCTCCTCCGGATATAACAGTAAAATAAGAACCCCAAAATTTATTTTTTTCCTTAATTATCCTCTTCAAAATATCATAATCAAGTGTGTCATTATCATATTTGCTGCTATTAGCGTAGCAGCCTTCACAATCTAAATTACATCTCTTTGTAGGACTTATTGTTAGAAATAAGGGAGGATAAAACCCGTATTGCTTATTAAAGCTTTCCCTAATCTCTGACCCCCCTAAAAATACTTGCCCCACTAAACTGCGCAAAAGATTAGTCTTCACCGTTTCCTTTCCATTTTTATTTGATAAAATTCTATCTATTATTTTTATGAAGCACTTAGAAACTATATATCTCTCTTCTTTGGCACGAGATGATAAAACAGGGTCCTTCATAAAAATATTATATGCATATCTATCTGCTAATTTTTTAGCTAAAAATCTTAATGTATCAGAATAAGATAAATATTTAATTCCATAAATGTATGTTTTTTCAATCATCTTAACCCTCCTTGATCATTTATTAATATTATTGCAATCTAAATTCATTTTTTATTAAACCATATAAAATTAAATTTATAATCCCTTCTGCTTCCTTTTTTATATTCATCTCCGCAATTCCTACTGTTTGTAATCCAATTATAGCTTTGTTCAAAAAGAATATCGCCACTTCCATATCTTTCGAATTGAAAATACCTTTCTTTGCACCCTCCATTAAAATCTTTCTAATTATTTTATTATCCATCTCCATAGCTTTATTTTTTAACTTCTTAAATAATGAAGAACAAGATAAATAATTTTCTAATTGAACAGTCCAATAAATAGCAAAATCAGATAAACAATTTAAACGAGAAATTATAAAGCACTTTAGTTTTTCTATTGGGTCAGATTTTTTATTAATTTCGCATAAAATCTTTGATTTAATTTCAGATAGCTCTTCCATAAAGGCATTCTCATAAATTTCTTCTTTATTTTTAAAATAATAATAAAGCGTACTCTTACCTAATTTTGCATCAGTAGCTATATCCTGCATTGTGGTTTTTTGAATCCCAAATTTAGAAAAAAGTTTTTTTGCGCTTTCTAATATAATCTTTTTTTGATTTTTATTTTTCATAAATTCGACCAAAAATGATTTTTATTCTAAAATTATAAAAATTTATTGAAGAAAAGTCAAATCCCTTCATAGCAACTGGTCAGTTTTCTCCAAAAGCAAGGAAAAATATTAAACCACAAGATTATCACAAGATT
>CAYREJ010000037.1:0-14276 GCA_964423235.1 uncultured Acidobacteriota bacterium
ACCATTCGCTTGATTGACTTTTTTATAGATATTAAATAAAATGTAAATAGAAGATGAATTCTATTGGCAAAGAATTAAAAAAGCAAAGAGAATTGAGAGGCATAAGCTTAGAAGAAATTGCTAATTCTACAAAGATATCTATGCGTTTTCTAAAAGCTATTGAAGAAGATAATTTAGATGTATTGCCTGCTGGTGTTTACAGAAAAAATTTCATTGCCAGTTATGCAAAATATATAGGGATTAATCCGGAAGATATATTAGCATTTTACAGGAATGAAAAAGAAAAAGAAGGATTTAATATTCCGGAGGAAAAAGCAAAGGGAATAAAATATTTATGGGGTCTTTTAATAGCAATAATCTTAGTGGTGGGATTAGGAGTTTATAGTTTTAATGTAATAAAGAAATCATATACAAATTCAATCAAAAAGGTTGGTAATCGAAACATAAAGATAAAGGATAATAAAAATGTTAAAGAGAACAAAAGAGAACAAATTATACTAAAAGAAGGATCAAGTAGCGAATCTTTTGTAAAAGAAGATGTTTTTGATATAAAGATTATCGCTATTGAAGATTCTTGGATAGAGATGATTTTAGAGAATGAAGTTGCTTATAATTGGCTCCTTAGAAAAGGAGAAGAAAGAGTCTTTAAAGTTCGGGATAAAATCACATTTAGAAAAATTGGAAATGCGGGAGGAATTATTTTATACTATAATAATAAAAAACTAAAGCCTTTAGGCAAACAAGGAGAAGTGATAAAGAACCTAATCTTAACCAAGGATGCGATAAAAGAATATGGTGGTGGAGATTAAAGAGAGCGAAAAAATTTTAGCTAAGAAGAATAAAATAACACAGCAAATAATAAAGGGGGAAGTGCCGGAGGGTGTGCTGAATTTTGCTGCACAAGGCTTATTACCTTTGCCTAGCGAAGAGATAATTGATATTTTAGTTTATCTTATAACTACTGAATCAAAATACAAGGAAGTTGCAGAAAAAACTTTGTCCGGGTATAAAGTTAACGATTTAATAGAGATAGTGAAGAAGGATAATTTGATGCCGGAGAGCTATTTATAATTTGCGGATGTATCAAGATATGATAAAAGGATAATACAAGCTTTACTTTATAACAGAGCGGTTCCTAATAAAGTATTTGAAAAGGTAGCAGAAGTTGGTAAAGAAGATTTATTAGAGATAATAGTTTCAAATCAAATAAGATTATTAAATTATCCACCAATAATAGATAAATTGTTGAAGAATCCAAATTTATCTAACGATCAAAGGAGAAGAATTAATGAATTCAGGGAAGAATTTTTTGAAAAGGTATCGGTAGGGAATCCATTGTTTAGAATGAGGCGGGAGGAAGAAAAAGAAGTTGAGGAAGAAAAAGTAGTTATTGAAGAAATAGAGGAGAAGAAGGAGGAAGCCAAGGTTGAAGAGGAGAATCTGCCATCAGTGGAAGAGATAATATCAGCAGTTAAAAAGGAGGAGAGGGAAGAAGTTTTAGTGGAGGAAGAGGAAGAGCAGGAGGAAGCAGTAGAAGAGGAGCTTTTGAAGGAGCTGCCAGCTGAAGCGGAGACTTTACTTGCTCCAGAAGAGCGTCGTTCTAAAAAAATGATAAGTGCATACAATAAAATTATGAAACTAACGCTACCGGAGAAGATTCAATTAGCCTTGCTTGGGACAAGGGAAGAGAGAGCTATCCTGATAAGAGATTCAAATAAAAGCGTTGCTATGGCGGTTTTAAAGAGTCCTAAACTGACAGAAGTAGATGTTGAAGTGATATCTACTTTTCGTCAAGTGGACCCGGAAGTTTTGCAAGGGATAGCTAATAATAGAAAATGGATTAAAAATTATAATATAGTTTTAAATTTAGTAAAGAATCCTAAAACTCCTGTTGGAACTGCATTGCATTTACTAAATAGGATTACATTAACGGATTTAAAGATACTCAAGAATAATAAAAATGTTCCGGAAATTATAAGAAGGATGGCTCAAAAAATAATAGTTGAAAAATCAACAACGGCAACAGGATAATGAAGATAGAAGCTTTTGGTATTTCAGATATCGGTAAGAAGAGGCAAAAGAATGAAGATTCTTTTTATGTGAATGAAGATAATAATTTATTTATTGTAGCAGATGGGATGGGGGGACATGCAGCAGGAGAGAGGGCTTCTAAATATGCAGTAGATATTATTAATCAATTTATTGATTTAACTAAATCTGGTGAAGATATAACTTGGCCGTTCTCTTTTGATGAGAATTTAAATTTAACAGAAAATAGGATAAAAGCGGCTATTCATATGGCTCATAAAAAAATATTAGATGCAACAAATAAAGATTTTAGATTGAAAGGAATGGCAACAACGGTAGTAGCTTCACTTATTGAGGGTGATAAGCTTTATATAGGGCATGTTGGAGATTCAAGAGCTTATTTACTAAGAAATAAAAAAATAATTCAATTGACTACGGATCATTCTTGGGTAAATGAGCAATTGAAGATTGGTTTAATAAATGCCCAGCAAGCAAAGAATCACCCCTTTAAGAATGTGGTTACGAGGGCTTTAGGAGGTCCTCAAGAATTAGAAGTGGATTTAATTTCAGAACATCTAAAAGAAAATGACATGATACTTCTTTGTTCGGATGGTTTAACTACTATGCTGGAAGATAAAGAAATCTTGGAAATCATTTTAACTAATGAAGATAATATTAGAGAGGCTGCTAAAAAATTAGTGGATAGAGCTAATGAGAAGGGTGGTAATGATAATATAACTCTTATATTAATTAAATTGACAAGAGAATAGAGTTTATGGCTGAACAAGCAGAAGTTCAAAAAATAGGTAAATATATAATAAAGAGGAAACTTGGTAGAGGAGGAATGGGATATGTTTATCATGGTTACGATCCTTATATAAAAAGGGATGTAGCAATAAAAATAATTCATCCTGATTTAGCTGAAGATACCATGCTCGTTGAGAGATTTAAGAGGGAAGCTCAATCAGCTGGTGGATTAAGGCATCCTAATATTGTCATTATCTATGATCTGGGCGAAGACAATAATAGACCATTTATTGCTATGGAGTTCCTTGAAGGAACTGATATGGAAAAATTAATTAGAGATAAAGTCAATCTTCCATTAGAACAAAAATTAGAAATTATCATACAAGTTTGCGATGGATTAGACTATGCTCATAAACATGGTATTGTTCATAGAGATATTACTCCTTCAAATATTAGAATTTTAGATAATGGATTAGTTAAAATTATGGATTTCGGAATCGCTAAAATTTCCTCTTCTCAATTTACACAAACAGGCACATTAATGGGAAAGCCTCATTATATGTCTCCTGAACAGGTTAGAGGAGAATCAGTTGATGGAAGAACTGATATTTTCGCTTTGGGAGTTTGTTTTTACGAATTTCTTACTTACCGAAAACCATTTCCCGGAGAAAATACTACTGCCGTTTTATTAAAAATAATTAACGACCCGCCGGAACCTTTAAGTGATCTTCATTTTACTTTTTCAAATAAAATAGAAAATATAATTCTTAAGGCTTTGGCTAAAGATCCAGCAGAAAGGTATCAAACTGCTAAAGAAATGGGAGATGCTATTAGAGAATTGTTGCCAGAAACAAAGGCAACGATGATTACTTCTGTTATTTCTGATTATGCTCAAGAAACTATACTGACTCCTTCCCATCCGACAAAACTCTCTGAAGAAAAAGCTGCTGAAATATCCACTCTACCTACAAGTCATATTCAGCCAACTATTCCTTCCGCTCAATATCCTATTCCGAAAACAAAAGTTTCCGTAAAGCCTAAAAATTTTAAATTAATTGCATTCATTACTTCTATTTTAGTTATTCTATTTCTTTTAGGATTTTTTGTATATAGGAATTCTATGAAGCCTGCTATGCCAACAGCTACTTCTGAAAAAATTAACAATGAAAATGCACCTTCTAAAGCAGCAACATCCAAAGCAGCTTCTCAAAATAAGAGTCTTTCTGCCAAATCTTCATCTACGCAGATTTCTGAAAAAGATATTAATTTGCCTACTAAAGTGCCAGAGATTAAAAAACCTGAACTTCCTCCTGCTGTTGCCAGGATTGAAACTCCTGCTCCTTCTTATGGATTCGTTAAATTAAATGTGCTGCCTTGGGCTAAAATTGTTAAAATTGTAAATTTGGATACTAATAAAATTATTTATCCTAACAATCTTTATACGCCATGCTATTTAAAGCTGGAAGCTGGAAATTATTCTATTTTAGTAGCAAATAACGAGTTGAATGAAAAAACGACACTATCTCTTAAAATTAAAACGGATGAAGTAAAAACTCATATTCATAAATTCCCATTCTTAAATACTTTCCAAAATGAAGATTTTGAAAGTAATGAATAAATTTAGTCTATGTTAAAAAAAAGCTTTTTATTTTTAATATTTATTTATTATTTTAATTCTGTAATATTTGCAGAACAACCTTGGTTCTTTTATTATAAGCTTGGATTAGATAAAATTAAAGATAAACAATATGAAGAGGCTTTAGCGGCTTTAAATAAAGCAGTAGAATTGAATTCTGTTTCTTCTTCTCATGCAAGAACTTATGGAATGAATTTTATTGAATACTATCCATATTTTTATATAGCATTTTGTCAATATAATTTAGGGAATTTATCAGAAGCAAAATTTTTTTTAGACAAAGAATTAGATAATGGTGCAATTAATAATTCAAGAGATGTTTTAAGCAAGGCATACTGGCTTAGGAATAAAATAGAGGAAGATCAAAGAAATAAACCAACTCAAATTCAGAGGAAGCCACCCGGAATATCATCTCAAAAGGGACCTCCTCCATTTATATCAGAGAAGGAAAATATTAGAGAGAAATTAAAGGGTAAGTTAGCTGATGATCCTGAATTTAGAAAAAATATGAAACTTCTTCGTGATAGCATTGTTGATTATTTTAATGGAGAATATACCCAGTGCATAATTAAATTAAGCGAAATTTCCTTCGATCTTCCACCAAGATTTGCCTCATTAAAGAATTTTATTTTGGGATCTTCTCATGCTTCGTTGTATTATCTGGAAGGAGAAACTAATGATGACGAATTAAAATTAGCTATGCATTATTTTAGTAAAGTAAATTCGTTGCCTAAGCAATTTGAAAACAAATTTATGAAGTATGTATCCCCTCGTATTTTAGCGTTATATGAAAAGAGGGAGCGCTAAACAACTTCTATTTCATTTTCCCTATTTTTCCATTTCGGCAAGCTTCGCTTATCATAAACTCAGCTGAATGTCTTGCTTGGACCTCCAAAGCTTCTTCAAGCGAACATTTACAAGAAGCTTGTATAGATTTCATTATAGCTACTCTGGCACTTTCAGTTAAAGAATCAGCTGGAGGCAGGTTCCTTATTTCTATGGGAATATCATTGATAGGTTCTTCTTTTACTTTTCTTCTTGGGATTTCAGGAGCTTTCCCCATTAGAAGTTTCGCAGCGGTTTTTATTACTTCTTCTATTGGACCGGCGTAATCCGTTAACCATCCTACTGTATCTTTGGCAGGAATTGGTTTCCCTTCTAATAATAATCTTAAGATATTAGAATAATCTTTAGCAGCAGCTTTACGGAATGCCCAATGGCATCCTTCCATACCAGGCACCACCGGTAAAGATACTTCCGGCATCCCTAATTCCGCATTATCCACTGACAATAAATAATGACAATGCATTAAAAGTTCTAAAAAGCCACCTAAACATCTTTTCCCATTGATTATCCCTATTGAGATTTCAAATTCATTGTATAAACGACGAGCTGTGGTAGACCAATTCTTAGAAATTTCGTATGATAAACTTTTATTAGCCAACGCTGGTACGAATTCGGCAATATCTGCCCCTATCATTTGTGTAGATAGATGGAAGTCGCTTGTTAATATGATTTTTCTTATTCCTGCTGTTTTTAGCCAATCTATTGCTTTATTTAATTCAGCATCAACATCATTATTATAGCTTTCGCGACTTATCGTTATTACCCCATAGTCGCCATTGTGTTCAGCATTTACATATAATTGTTGCCATTCATTTTCTTCTATCATATCAAAGACTTCCGGATACCAGCTTTGGTTGGCAGCTGCCGGATGTAATTTATGGTATTGCTTAACTATTTTAAGAACTTCATCTTTTCCAATGCTTCTTATAAAAGCTAATATTCCCTTACTGAACTGGGCGCATAATTCACCGATGGCATTTATAAAAGCAAGGATAGCTCTTTTTTCATAAAGCATAAGAGATGTCATCTGAAATAGGGGACCTAAAATCCAAATTCTGAATTCTTCTTGTTCATTTTCTGAAAGATTCCAATCTATTATTGGTCGTAAATAATTAGGTGGATACCAATTTTGTCCACTTTCTTTTCTTTCAATTAATTCAGGAGTAGGGGCAAAAATTTCCCCATAATTTTTGCTGAGATGATGCAAGCATGACCAAGTAAGAAAATTAGCTCCTGCCGCTCCAATTGCATCGTGAGCCCTAAAAGGATTGGGTCCTAATAATTTTCTAACGAGTTTATCAATCTTCCAGTATGGCATATTAGAAGCTCTGTGATAGCGAAGTGAGGCTAAAGTAAGACCACAAAATAATACATCTAAAACAAACGACCAGCAATCTTTTACCGGAATAGGGATTAAACCTAATGCCCAAAATAAATGAGTTATTGCTGATGGTTTTTCTTCTACTACTTCATATACTTTATTTATTTCATGGGGAAAGGCTGGATGAGCTATTCCGACTCCTAATTGAGAACTGGGAAAACCGGAAGTTACTGACCTAATCTCGATGTCCGGGAAATGAGCACGAAAAATCTCATAATGAGCTCTTTTAATTTCTAAAATTTCCGGTATCGCCTCTAAGAGGAATCTTGCCTTCATGTCTATTAATAATTTGGGTAGATGAACCCCATCATAGTTCAAGCGGATAACATTCTCCATAATTTTATTAGCTGTTTCTTTGCCGAAAGCTTTAACCAAGCCTGGGTATTGCTTACCTAATCCATCCGGAGAACCGGGAAAGTCTAAAGCTATTATTGGCACTCCATAAGGTAATAAGCGGGAACCCAGTTGCATCGTCTTTCCCGAACCTACTATTCCATTGGCACCAGAAATAACCATCGCTGAGCGATTATTTTCTTTTCCGAAAATATTCTCTACCAATTCTTTGGCATCCGCTGGTAATTTACCTCTTTCAAAAATTTCTAATACGCTACCTAATCCTAAGGTTTGCAAATTTATTTCTCTCATTTTATGCATCATACCATTTACCTCCTCTCTGACACTTTTAATATGGCAGCTATGCCGACATCGCCGGCTGCGCAGCCGAAAATCAAAACATAGCCACCTCCAAGGTCTACTGCTTCTTCTAATGCTTCTATTAAAACTCTTGTCAAGGTAGGACCTTGAGGATGTCCCCATACTAAAGGGCAGCCAGTGTTGTTCATTTTATGCCAGTCATAATTTAATATTTTTGAAAAAATTACATCATTCACAGCAAAAGGATTATGATTCTTGACAACAGAGAAATCTTGCATTTTTAATCCTATTCTGTCAAGTAATTTTTGCACTGCAATAGCTGGAGCCTCCGGCATTAAGCTTGGTAATGTTCTTACTTCTTGTTTTGCTATAAATTGAATATCAATTTCCGGACGAGGACTTAATTCTTTCGCTAATTCCGGGGTGCATACTAACAAACACGCCATTCCATCAGAAGCATGAGTTTGAGTACCACTGGTTACGCAAGTATCTAATTCCCTCATTTCCTGTAATGCTGATAATGTTAAATTACGTACTCCTAAATCATCATCTATTCTTCCTAAAAATTTGCCTTGATTGTCCAACACATCAAATGGAATAAGAACTTTCTTCAAGAAGCCAGATTCTTTAGTTGAAAAATATTGCTGATGGCGATAATATGCTAATTCATCCACTTCTTTCCTGTCAATTTTATATTTGCGAGCTGCTTTTCCTGCACAACTAATCATTGCATTGCCGGTTGCAGGATCAAATCCGAAATTATCCCAGACATCAGAAATAGTCCAAGTTCTTTGGGGCGTTCTTCTTTCTGGAAAAACGCCAGCAGAAGAATCGCTTGTTCTATCAAATGTTAATACGCCGACTGCATTATATGTTCCTGATTGAATCTCATGAGCAGCTGCTAAAACTGCTTGAAGTCCTGTTGCACAAGCTTGCTCAATATGATAGCCAGCTATTCGTAATCCCATACAGCTTGAAACAAATGGTGCTGTCCAAAATTTCCAATGCCAAGGTATTGTTGAGCCTATTACTAAAAATTCTATATAGCTCTGCGGAACTTTCCTTATACTTAAGATCCTACTCATTGCTTCACCTGCAAATTGCCCAATATTCACTTCTGCTAAAGCTGACATCTGCCAAGCTGGAAAATAGCTGCTTCCCCATATGCCATATGGAATTCTTGCCCTTGGAAACATTAATTCTTCTTTATTCATATTTTTACCTCCTTTACCCTTTATAGTTGCTTATCTAATATGATTAATTTCCAATGCTCCTCTTTCAGCATATGATTTATGCAACTACAAAATTATGTTTATTCTTCTAATTTTCAATTTCCTTATATTATCAATGTTATCAATATAAATAAGATCTTCTGTTGAATTCCTATATATCCAAATTCCCTTCGTATCTCCTTTTTTTATTTTGGGAATCCCTTTAATTGCATTATGATTTTTATCAATATAATCAAATAAATTTTCTTTTATTAATTTAATTTCCATATTCTTATAATCGTGAACATTTCTGAATACAGCTAATTTACCGGTCGCAGTATCTATAAGAAAAGCTTCCCAAGTGCTATCATAAGTTTTTAATATAGGTATAATAATAAATCTATAATCGCTTGTATCTTGTGTTGCTTGTCCGAAATAATGTATTAGATTTATTTTTTCTTTCCGCATATATACTTTATTTGAATTATCCATATCAATTTCAATCCAATAAACTTCTCCGGTATAATTGTTAATTAATAAATGACAGCGTGCTCCTTTCTTACCGGAATGAATTTCTGCAATTGATACATCATTACTAATTATCGGCATATCCTCTATTAATTTGGGAATATAGCTCTTGTGCATCTTTTGTATCTCATAAAGATGAATAATCTTACCTTTCGTTAAATTATATAAATAAGAACCATCTGTTTCACCTAAAGAATTATAATGCATAAAAATAGTAAAAATATCATTATCAGATGATATTTCTTTAAAAGGAGACCCCGTATGCTTAATAATTTCTATATTATCTAAATCTTTTTGGATGCCTTTGATATAAGCAATCTTTCCGTCATTTATGCTTACTAACAACATATTATCACTATCACCATCTTTGTTCTTTATTTCTTTCAAAAGAACTCCCGAAAAATTTTTATAAGCTAAATCAGCTTCTTTAAGAATATCGATTTTGAGTATTTCTTTTTTTAATTTATCCGGTGAACCATCTTGCTCTTTAAAAAGGATAATTTCGCCTTTGTCGATAATCGTTATTAAAAATCCATAAGTATCAAATTGCTTAAATAAAGGGATGGCAATAGAATTTTCATATGAAAAGGAAAAATAAGCTAAGAAGCAAATTAATAATGCTAAAAATAAGAGCTTCTTAATCATCTTAATTTTATAATTATATCAATAATATTAAAAAATGAAAACATTGTTCTTGGACAAAAGAGAAGCCACAGAGGGGCACAGAATTTCAGCCACAGAAGGACACAGAAAAATAATGAGATAAAAACTTTCTGTGAGATTCAGTGAAATTCTGTGGCAAAAAATTATAGCCACAGAAGGACACGGAATGGCACAGAAAAAAATAAGATAAAAACTTTCTGTGAGATTCTGTGGCTAAAAATTTTTACAAGGGGCCGGGGGAGCCACTACATACAGCAGTACCGCGTACTTTATAATAAATTATTTTAATAGGATTTGGTAAAGCATTAGGGATAATAGCGCCTATGGTTCCATCAGAGCTTGTAGCTACAACAGGAGCTGTTGCCATATTGTCCGGGGTTGGAATAGCAGGATATTCTAATCCGACGATTTGATAGATGCCGCTGGTATTTGGTGGCAAATTTTGCCAAGTAGCTTTCAAATCTGAGGAATTATACTTATTAATTTTCAATGAATTAGAGATAGCTGAAGGGGAGCTATCATTAATTATTGAAATGACTTGACTAAAAGGTGTGCTTGAGCCACAAGCATTTGTTGCAATCAAAGATACATTGTAATTTCCAGGATTTGCATAAGCATGAAGTGGATTTTGTAAGTATGAAGAAGAGCCATCACCAAAATTCCATTGCCAAGCCGTAGGATTATTAGAGGAAGAATCATAGAATTGGACAGGCATTCCTGTGCAAGTAGGCTGGTCATAACTGAAGGAGGCACTTGGGATAGCATTTGAAACTATGATTTGTTTAGTAATTTCTGATGGATGGGCGCATCTGTTTGAAACAATTAATTTGACATTGTATATTCCGGTAGAGGTATAAGTATGAGTAGGATTTTGTTGTGTAGAAGTAGTGCCATCGCCAAAATCCCATAGCCAAGCTTCAGGCATCCCGGAACTCTTATCGGTGAAAGAGACGCTATTTCCAAGGCATATGGAAGCAGGAGCAGCAAAGTCAGCATTAAGAGTATTTCCGAGTATTTTGATGTCTTTAGTTATGGGAACATTATTAGAGCAGTTTTGGCTGCCGGCGCTTAGAGAAACTGAATAGATTCCGGGTTCCGAATAAGCATATGAAGGATTCTTAAGAGTTGAGGAACCGATGCCATCGCCGAAGTCCCAATTCCAGTATGTAGGATTTCCAGTAGAAGTGTCTGTAAACTTTACTTGAACATTTTGGCATTGAGGGGCATTGGAAGTGAAATTAGAAATGACAGGGGTATTAGAGAGGATAGAAATTGTTTTTGTTAGGCTTCCATAAGTATTGCAAGCATTATGAGCTAAAAGATTGACATTATAATTTCCAGCATTAGCATAAATATGGGTAGGATTTTGTTCATAAGAGTAAGGGGAGCCATCGCCGAAATTCCAACGCCACCAGTTAGCACCGCCGATAGTAAGATCGGTGAATTGGACGGGAGCTCCTTTGCAGTTTCTGATGGGAAAACTAAAATTAACTTGTATAGCTGAAACTGAGACGGTTACTTGATGTTCAATAGTATCTTGATTGCATCCATTGGAGGATGTTAGCGATACATTGAAATTGCCGGCGGATGTATAAAGATGAGAAGGATTCTTTTGAGTGGAAGAGGAGCCATCTCCAAAAGTCCAATACCAGCTGGTAGGAGAGCCTGATGATAGATCATTAAATTGCATAACTTGATTAAAGCAAACGGGAGAATTAGAGGAGAATTCTGCTTGAACCGATCCGGAATTAGAAACAATGACTTGTTTGAAAATAGTAGAGCTTGTTCCGCAGCCATTTGAAACTTTAAGTGATACTGTGTAAGTGCCAGAGATAGGGTAAGTATGAGTAGGATTCTTTTCATAAGAGATAGGGGAGCCATCGCCAAAATTCCATTCCCAAGAAGTGGGTTCATTCAAGGATTGGTCATAGAATTTAATTTCTAAACCGGAGCAATTAGGAGAAGAAGATGTGAAATCTGCAATAGGTGCTTGAGAGCTGATGATAATTTTTTTGGTTATTGTTGAAGGGGAAGGGCAATTTCCGGTAGTAGTTAAAGATACCTGATATTCTCCAGCAGCGTTATATATGTAAGTAGGATTTTGCTGAGTAGATGTTCCGACACCATCACCAAAATCCCAATAATAAGATGAGACATTTCCGACGGACTTATCGGTAAAAGAGACAGTGTCTCCGATACATTTTGGAGCATCCGTTATGAAATTAGCTCCGTTGATTGTAATATCAGAGCTATAAGGGAGCCCGATACCGCATCCATTAGAAGCAGTTAGAGAAACAGTAAATACTCCGGCTTCAGCATAGGTGTAAGTTGGATTTTGTTCAGTTGAAGAGCCGATGCCATCACCGAAGTTCCAACTCCAAGATAATGGTTGATTGGTGGAAGTATCTTGGAAGTTGATGGGGGTGCCTAAGCATTGAGGTGCATTATGCGTAAAGCTTGATTCCGGAGCAGTGGCACTGACATTCACGATTTTAGAAGTTGGTTGACTGGAGCCATAGCTGTTTGAGGATATTAAGGTTACTAAATAGCTGCCGGCGTTTGAATAAGTATATTGGGGATTTTGTTCATTGGAAGTGCCGACGCCATCACCAAAATTCCACTGCCAGCTTGTAGGAGAATTTTGCGAAAGGTCATAAAACTTCATAGGCTGTCCTAAGCAAACGGGTTCGTTTGTTGTAAAATCAGCATCTGGGACTGGAGGTAATATTTGAATTTGTGTGGAATAAGGCTGGCTAACTCCGCATTCATTAGCGGTAGTAAGTTTCACCGTATAAGTGCCCGGAGTTGTGTAGATATAGCTCGGATTTTGATCAGGGGAGCTTTCGCCTGTTCCGAATTCCCAATTCCATTGATAAGGGGTGCCAGAGCTTTGGTCGGTGAAATTAACAGCCACGCCTGCTGGCTTCGGAGCGTTATGGGTAAAATTACTCAACGGCTTATCCTTAACTTCAATTTGCTTTTGGTAAAGAGTTCCTTGACCGCATTCGTTGGATGCAATTAAGGAGACCGTATAAGTTCCGGGATTAGAATATGTATATACGGGATTCTTTTCTGTTGAGGTTCCAATGCCATCACCAAAGTCCCAATTCCAAGCGATCGGATTATTTGTAGATTCGTCCTTAAATTGAATAGGCTCATTGAAACATTTAGGTGCGTCGGAAGAGAAGGAAGAAACAGGCTTTGGTTTTACCGAGACGATTTTTTGCTTAGGGGTAGAGGTTCCGCATAATGCTGATACTGTTAATGAGACATTATAATTACCGGGCTGATTGTAAGTATAAGAAGGATTCTGCAGATTGGAAGTACCGATGCCATCTCCAAAATCCCATTGCCAAGCATAGGGATTGCCGGTGGATAAATCAGTGAATTGAATAGGGGTTCCTATGCATTGGGGTGAATTAGAAGTGAAATCAGCTGAAGGAGTATTTAAGATTTGGATAACTTTTGAGGCTGGATTTCCGGAACCGCAAATATTGCTTGTATTCAGGGAAACTGTATAGTTGCCAGCGATTGAATAAGTGTAAGAAGGATTTTGCAGATTGGAGCTTCCTGAACCATCACCGAAATTCCAAGACCAGGAGTTTGGGTAGCCGGAAGTTAAATCAGTGAATTGCACGGGAGACCCTTTGCATTTAGGGGCATCGCTTGTAAAATCAGATTGAGGAATGCTTAATACTTCTATTTGCTGAGAATAAGGGAGGCTTTGTCCACAATTATTTGAAGCTGTCAGCGAGACTGTGTATGTGCCACTTGCCAGATAAGTATGAATAGGATTTTGTTCAGTAGAAGTATAACCATCTCCGAAGTCCCATAGCCAAGATGAAGCGGCTGGACTGGAAGTATCAATGAAGGAAATAGAATTTCCTTGGCACTGCGGGGCATTAGAAGTGAAGGAAGCGATGGGGCTGCCTGTAATATTAATAATTTTTGTAAAGACCTGGCTCTGACCGCAGTCATTAGATACAATTAGAGATACAGTGTAATTACCGGGCTGCGAATAAGTATATGAGGGGTTTTGCTCAGTAGAAGTTCCGATACCATCTCCAAAGTCCCATATCCAAGAAGTAGGATTGCCTTGTGATAGATCAGTAAACTGAACCAATTCGCCAGCGCATTTGGGAGCATTTGAAGTAAAATTAGCGACAGGGACTGCTGATATAGACACATTTTGGATAAATGGACTACTGCTACCGCATTGATTAGATGCAATTAGAGTTACAGAATAAGTTCCGGGTGCTGAATATACATAAGAAGGATTTTCTTCTATTGAGCTACCGGTGCCGTCGCCAAAGTCCCAATTATATGATTGGGCATTGGTGCTTGTATTTGTGAAATTAATGGAATTACCTAAACACTGCGGAGAATTTGTGGTAAAACTTGCTTGAGGGGTTTTAGAAACAGTAACTGGCTTAATGGTAGGTGAGGAAGTTCCACAGCTATTGGAGACTGTAAGGCTGACATTATAGGTGCCAGAGTAAGAATATAGGTAAGAGGGGTTCTGTTCGGTGGATGTTCCGACGCCGTCTCCGAAATCCCAATTCCAAGAATTAGGGGAGCCGGA
>CAYREJ010000038.1:0-13856 GCA_964423235.1 uncultured Acidobacteriota bacterium
ATTAAAACAATGATTTTGGTAAATTTAAACCCCAGCAGTCTCATCCCTTTCTATTTCCGTTCCTACCAATTGCTTAGTAATTAACAAAGCAATTGATTGAGCCTCCTTTTCAATCTCTTTCTTTGCATTATTTATATCATTTGTTATCTGTTGCATTGCTTTATCTATTAAGATAGAAGCTTCTTCTTTAGCTTTTTTTATTATCTTTTCTTTCTCTTGCAAAAATAAATTCCTCTTTTCTTTAATTAATTCATAAGCTTCTAATTTTGTTTTATTAATTTTCTCTCTATATTCTTCTAGTAATTTATGAGCATTCTTTAGAATATTCTCTGCTTCTTCTTTAACTCCTTCTATATAATAATTTCGCTCGTCCATACATCTCAACAATGGACGAAAGAATAAATAATTTAAAATATGCATTAAAAGCCAGATTATAGCAGCAATAATTATTACTGTAAAATTTAATTCTGACATCTTTGTCTACTATTAAGATAAATAAGAAATTTACCATAATCAATTAGATTTGTCAAATCTACCACATTGATTTATTAAATTATTAGCGAGTTAACGAGTTGGCGAGTTAATTTCTTAAACTCGCTAAACTCGCAAACTCACATTCTTTGCGTCTTTGCGAGAATATTCAAATCATTATTTCACGCAAAGACGCAAAGCTCGCAAAGATTATTTTCCTTCCTTAGATTCTTAACTTCCTAACCTCCTAACTTCTTAACTTCCTAATTTCCTAACTTCCTAACTTCCTAACTTCTTTCCACTTTGCGCTCTTTGCGCTCTTTGCGTGCATATTTAAATATTTTTTTCACGCAAAGACGCAAAGCTCGCAAAGATTATTTTCTTTCCTTAAATTCTTAACTTCTTAACTTCCTTTTTCTTGCGAGGAACTCGCTAAACTGGCAATAAAATAATAAAAAATGCTGAAAGTATCAATTTCACACCTACTCCATCCTCAATTTACTAAAAACAAGTTTTGGAAGCAAAGCATATCGTATTTCACCTCTTGGAAGCATCAAGGATAGTTATACCTATCAGTTCATCTCCTTTATATCTAAGCAAAATGCCATCGTTTACCATTTCGGTATCTGTTGCCTCCTGCGGTCTGCGAAAACTTATATATAAAACATCAGCTCCTTCATCGTAATCTATCCACATTTTTTTCTGATGAAGCTTCAAAAGAGAATGAATAGCATTGAAAACCTCATCAATAAACTCCTTCTTTATGATCTCTTTTGCCATATTATCACCTCCTTTTCTAATTTTACCTTGCTTGTAAAATAGGCAGTTATAATAAAACCATCTTCTTTGCTCAGTTATTTATAGACCACTGCTAAAATTTATTTATCTTCTTTTTCAATGCAATAAGAGCTTCTCTGTAGCCTTTTATAATCATGTCAGGATCTTCAACTGTATTTAAGACATCATCGTAATATCCTGCCATTTCATCATGGTTTTCTACAATATGTAGCCAACTTTCTTCAGTAAGTCTAATAGGAACATCATTTTTAGATTTCACAATATCCATTTAAATCTCTGATACCTTAATTTACCTAAAACGAGTTTTGAAAGCAACTCATCCCTTGTCTTCCGCAACAGTTTGATTTTTTTTTATTTGATGATGCTTTTTTGAAAGAGGGGTTCAACGATGCAGCGCAAGCTCTCAAATAAAGTAATCATTTTTTCACGCAAAGACGCAAAGCTCGCAAAGATTATTTTCCTTCCTTAGATTCTTAACTTCCTAACCTCCTAACTTCTTAACTTCCTAATTTCCTAACTTCCTAACTTCCTAACTTCTTTCCACTTTGCGCTCTTTGCGCTCTTTGCGTGCATATTTAAATATTTTTTTCACGCAAAGACGCAAAGCTCGCAAAGATTATTTTCTTTCCTTAAATTCTTAACTTCTTAACTTCCTTTTTCTTGCGAGGAACTCGCTAAACTGGCAATAAAATAATAAAAAATTATGATTTCCCCATTGAAAAATTATCATTTATTGAATAAAATTTTAATAAATAATATAACTAAAGTTTTAAATTGAAATGGAGAAAATATGATTATTGAAGAAATAGAAGCTTCTTTAGAAAAGACAAAAGAAAAAATCGAAGAATTAAAAATATTTTTGCAGCCGGAGAAAAGGAAGGATGAATTAGAGAAATTATCTGCTCAAATGCAATCTCCGGATGTATGGAATGAACATAGAAAATATAGTATTCTAATGAAAAAAAGTGCAGAAATTCAAGATACTCTAAATTTAATTAAAGAAATTGATACAATGTATGAAGAGATTGAGGTGCTATTGGAATTATTAAAAGAAGGAAATGAAGTATCAGAGGAAATTCAAAAATCTTTAGATGTTTTAAATCAGAAAATTGAAAAATTAAGGATTGAAGTTCTTTTAGATGAAGAAAATGATAAAAATAATGCAATTTTAATAATTCATGCTGGGACAGGGGGAACTGATGCTCAAGACTGGGCTTATATGTTGGCAAGAATGTATGTAAAGTGGGCTGATTCAAAAGGCTTTAAAATAAAAATATTAGATAAATTAGCAGGCGAAGAAGCAGGCATTAAAAGCATCACTTACAATATTATCGGTAATTATGCTTATGGTCTTTTAAAAGGGGAAATAGGAATCCATAGGCTTGTTAGAATCTCTCCTTTTGATACAAATAAAAGAAGACATACTTCTTTTGCTTCAGTATTTGTTTATCCGGAACTGGATGATACCATTGAAGTAAAAATAGAAGATAAGGATTTAAAAATTGATACTTTTAGAGCAGGGGGACCCGGCGGACAGCATGTAAATGTAACAGATTCTGCAGTTAGAATTACTCATTTGCCCACTGGAATAGTTGTCCAGTGCCAAAATGAACGTTCTCAACATAGAAACAAAGAAATGGCTTTGAAAATACTTAAATCAAGATTATATCATTATTATAAACAACAACAATTAGAAAAATCTAAATCTATTGAAAATTCCAAAAAAGAAATAACTTGGGGAAATCAAATCCGTTCTTATACAATCCACCCATATAAATTAATTAAAGACCATAGAACTAAAGTAGAAAAGCACGACATTAATAAAGTTTTAGATGGAGACCTTGATGATTTTATCAAAGCTTACCTCCTCCAAATTAAATCTTCTAAAAGGATAAATTAATGCTAATTATTGTTATCTTAATTTCAATAGTTATATTGTTGTTTGCCAGTATATCTTTGATAAAAGAAATAATTAAAAAATCAAAATCAAAAAGAAGAATATTCATAGATACTCTCTTAATCATTGAAGCTTTTGCTTTAATAATCGGCTTTTTATTTATTTCAAGCAAACCAAAAAAAATTGAATTACTTTATTGGTCTTTTTTCTTGATGCCGATTCTTCTTATCATTTGGTTAGCCTTAATTGATTTAAAAGAAAATCTCTTTAATATTCAGAAAAGAACAGCCGAAGAATTAGAAAATTTAATTAAGGAAATTGAAAAAGAACAAAATAAAGAGAATCAAGAAATTAAAAATTAAATGAGAAATAACACATTATCTTTTAAAAGTGAAAAGGATTTCATTGATTATATAAGAATAAAATATTCACCCGCCTCAGAAAATTTGTTGAGAACTTTTGGTGAAGATTGTGCAGTAATAAAAATATCTTCTAAAATACCTATTGTTATCTCCTGCGATGATTTTATTGAAGGAAAACATTTTCTCACGAATTACTTAACATTGAAAGAGATTGGGCAAAAAGCTTTGTTAGTAAATATAAGCGATATTATAGCAATGGGTGCAATTCCACTCTATTATTTGATTTCTCTTCGGTTGTCTTATTCTTTTGCAAAAGAAAAGGCTACTGAGATATATGAAGGCTTATATAAAATTTCAAAATCTTTCAATATAAAAATTATAGGAGGCAATACAGAAGTTTATGATGGACCTCTCTCTATTAGCATTACTATTCTTGGCAAACCAATAAGCAAAAAACTTCTTTATCGCAATAATGCAAAAGTAGGAGACGCTGTCTTTCTATCAAAAAAAACCGGGTTCGCAGCTTTAGGCTTAAAGCTCCTTCAAAAAGGTTGGCATACAATAAATAATAAAGTCTATAATAATTCCAATAACATAGAAGAAAATATCTTCTTCAGAAGAGCAATAAAAGAATATATAAGACCTTCTCTTCCGTTCAGATTATCTTTAGAGTTAATGAAAAGAAACATCCCAAATGCAGCTATTGACATAAGTGATGGTTTAATTTCTGATTTATATGAGATATGCAAAGAAAGTAATGTTAGCTGTGTAATAAATAAAAATAAAATCCTGCCTCACCCTTCATTAAATATGTTTTGCCAAAAATTGGGATTAGATTTTTTCCATCTATCTCTTGCAGGAGGAGATGATTATCAAATCATATTTACCGTACCTAAAAGAAAAATCAATATGCTTAATGAATTGAAAAAGAGATGGAAATTTTCATTTATAGGAGAAATAATTGATGATTCTTCTTGTTCTGTAATAATGAAAGATGGGGAAAAAGAAGAAATCCTGCCAGCTGCATTAGGCTATGATCAATTCCGATTATCTGAATTTCATTGAAATACATAGCTCCCTATTATTACTACATTTTATTTTTCTTTTACCTCATTTAAATTAAGCTTCGCGCAATACCTTGAATCTTTAATTTCAAATCATCCCTTGAAGTAGCCAAAAGCAAAGCTGTATCTGCATCAATTAATTCTCTCTGATAAAATTCAAAAAGGGAATCATCAAAAGTATGCATTTGAGCATATTCATCTTTTCTCATAAAATTATAAATATTTTTAGCCTTCATAGGATCAAGAATACACTCTCTGATAGAAGGATTTGTTATAAGAAGTTCTGTGCAAGGCATCCTGCCATTATTTTTAACTCTTATAAGTTTTAAAGCTAAAATAGCTTTAAGCACGCCTGCTAATTGGGCTCTTACTTGCTGTTGACGATGATCTGGAAAAGAAGCAATTATTCTATTTATAGCTTCCAAAGTATCTAAGCTATGCATTGTAGTAAGAAGAAGATGCCCAGTTTCAGCCGCAGTTAATGCTGTTTCAATAGTCTCAGCATCTCTCATCTCCCCAAGCATAATTACATCAGGGTCCTGCCTCAAAGAAGCTTTAAGTGCAGAAGAAAAATTCAATGCATCAGTTCCTATCTCCCTTTGACTAACTAAAGATAATTTATCAGTATGAAGAAATTCAATTGGCTCCTCTATGGTAATGATATGTTTGCGACAATTTGAATTAATCCAATCTATCATAGAAGCTAAAGTAGTAGTTTTACCGCTTCCAGTCGCACCTGTAATTATTATTAAACCACTCGGAGATAATGCCAACTCTTGCAATATAATTGGGAGATTTAATTCCTTTATCGATTTTATAGATGGACTTATTATTCTTATGGATGCTTGTAAGGTCCCCCTTTGCCAAAATATATTTGCTCTACATCTACCAATTCCAGCAACATGATAACTTAAATCTACTTCCTTTTGAAGCTGCAATGTTTCATAATGATATTCATTCATCATAGAATGTGCGATGGAAACCATATCTTCTTGAGCAAGAGCCTTAAATCCAGGAACCGGCTTCAATTCATTATTTAATCTCATATGAGGCACATTCCCTACCTTTAAATGAACATCACTGGCTTTGCTTAAATACGCTTTTTTTATTATATCATCCAATTGCATTTATACCTCCTTCCTTTTAATATTTTCATTGTTCAGATTCCTCTGCTTTCCTTCTTCTCCTCTTTGGCTTCTTCGCTTCTTCAATTTCCATCATTGCTTTAAATGATTCTAAATCAAAATGAGGTAATATCTTCTTTACATCTTCAACACTTATTAGATATTGACGACCTATCTTTACTGAAGGAAATTTCCCTTGTTTTAAAGCAGCACGAGCAGCATTTTCTCCAACCCTTAATAAAGTAGCTAACTCTTTTACTGTTAAATAATAGCTCATAATTTGCCTCCTTTTTTAAATTATTTTTAACATAGCAAAAATTTATATTATATAATAAACAATTATTGCAGATATGTCAATAATGCTGAATTTAATTAATAATCATATACTAATTCAACTATTAAGAAAAGAATCTTTTGTAATAATTCTTTCCTTTTTAATGCATGATAAGGGGGATTTATAACAAAATTAATTAATATAATCACATATCATATTATAATATTCTACACTTGTATATATTATTAACGACTTGACAAAATTGTTAACAATGATTATTATTATATACTAAAATTAAATATGGATTAATATTATAAAATATAAATGAATAGGAAACTTTCCCGAATTAATTGCTGATAATTTATTATGAAAAAAATTAAATAGGAGAATTCAAAAATGAATGAAAAAAATTCAATCAGCAAATTTTTTATTAAAAAAGAAGAATTTCCATATACAGCTTTAGCATTAGAAGATAATAAGCTAACCATAATTTTTGATGACTTAAGGAAGTGGTTAAAAAATTTAGAGAAAGGGATTGGAAGAGATGAATTAGCTAAATTTAAGAAAGCGATAATTTTAGCTGAAATAATTTCAAATACTCTAATAATAAAAGATAAAGATACAAGCAATACTATAATTTTTAATAGGAGGAAATAAAATGAACATATCAAAAGCTGATTTATTAAATCGGTTAATTTATGAAGGTTCTGACAGGTTTAAGGATGAGCCTTTAAAATTCAGAGAAGTAATTTATCCAAGCGAGAATTCTTATCAATCGGACATGATGTATTATTTGCGATTGCAGGTGGAAATAATGAGAGAGACCCGAGAATATGAAGCAATTTCTAACATAATGAAAGCAAAGCATGATGCTGCGACAAATGCAATCCGAAACATTAGATAAGGAGATAGCTATGATGAGGATGCCAGTAGATGGACTAAAAATATTATTGGAATGCAGCCAGCTTTCTTTACGATTAGGTCTCTTTAGGCAATGTAAAGAAATATTAGAAGGCATATTAGCAGTAGAACCTGATTTAGCTGTTGCTTATGTATTTTTAGGGAATTGTTTAGTAGCTGAGGGGAAGCAGAACGAAGCTATATTTTTCTACAGAAAGGCAATAGATATAGAGCCGAATAATAATTTTGCTTTAGTAAATTTAGCAGAAGCTTTATTGATGCTTAAGCGAGGGAAGGAAGCTTTTGAAATTTTAGAAAAAGTTAAATTAGCAAATGATGGATGCAATTCTGATTTAGCCAAGGCTTTAATAGAAGGGAAGAATTTAGCTATTTTTTAAAAAATAAATACTTGAAAGGGGACGCATATGAAAATTGAAGGAATAAATGGTCAATTTAATAATGGGGAAAAAATTGAAGCTACTGATGTTCAGCAAAGGCTTGAAGGAACAGAAAATAATAAAACCGATGCAGTAAGGGAAGAAGCTAAAATCTCGTTAAAGAAAATAGCTAATTTGCGAAGCAGCTGGAAGACCATATCCATAGATGAAGCGAAGGAAATCGTAAGCATTCTTCAATCAGGAAATCTTTTATTGGAGAGTTTATCAGCTGAAAAGCGAGAAGAATTGAATCAGCTTATAGCGGAGCAATTAATAAATGATCCTATTTTATCAGCCAAATTAATTGATTTATTGGACAGATTAAGAGGCTGATGCAAATATTAGAGCAAGATATTCATAAATATAAAAGGTTTGTAGAGCATATAGCAATGAAAATAGGGAAGAATTTACCAATTGCGGTTGATATAAGGGATTTAATTCAATTTGGGCAAATTGGATTAATTGATGCTTTAAAAAAATTTGATAATAAAAGAGGTGTTCAATTTCAAACTTATGCTTATTACAGAATTAAAGGAGCTATATATGAAGGAATTAAAAAAGAAGGCAATTTTCGTCATTATAATTTAAAATACGAGGAAGGATGTTCTGACTTAATTCAACAGGAGAATATACTTCCTCAAGATGATATAGATAGAAGCATTGATACTTTAAAATCCTTAGTTCAAAAATTTACTTGTGTCTATATTCTTTCCTTAGATGCAGGTATGAATATTTCAGATGAAAAAGACCTTGAGAATTCAGCCATTTCATCTCAATTATCAAACCATATAAAAGATGCAATTGCAAAATTGACTGACAAAGAGAAAAAGTTAATCATTTTATATTATTACTGTGGATTAACATTAAAAGAAGCAGGGACTAAATTAGGGATATCTAAATCTTGGGCTTCAAGAATTCATGCCATAGCTATCAAAAAATTAAAAGATCTTCTAATTAATTCATTCAAGCTTTTAGAGGATTCCAAAAAAGAGCAACAAAAAATTAAGGAGGATTTATGTCAATCAATATAGTTATGCCTTTTATTGAAGCAATAAATGCAGAAATTTTTTCTGAGCCAAAGAATGTAAATTATAAGGATGTTGGAAAGAACTCTTCTTTTGAAGAAAAGATGAAAGAACTGAACTCTTTTAATTTAATACCGATGGAAGCAAAAAGCACTGTTGATAAAGTTTCTGAAATAGGGAAAGTTCATAATAATGACGGATTAAAATCAACTATAGAAATAATAATAAAGAAATTAAATGATTATCAGAATCGCCTATCAGAAATTATCAAAGAAACTTCTAATAATAGAAGAAAATTTACTGCACAGCAGCTTTTAGCATTTCAAGCTGAAATGCACAGGATTACTTATCAAATAGAATTAGTTTCAAAGTTAATTGAACAATTCACTAATGGTTTAAAAACTACTTTGCAGACGCAAATATAAAAATTCAGAGATGTATATTTTTATGACCGATGCTAAAGAGCACCTCCTTTACAAGCCTGCAAACTTATTTTTAATGATAAGCTTGCAGGCTTATTATTCAATCTAATAAAAAGATGAATAAGAAAATTAAATTAATAATCATCATTTTTTTAATAATTCTATCAGAAAATTGTTCAGTAAAAATAAAAGAAGGTTTAACGGAGGAGCAAGCGGATGAAATTTTAGTTTTATTGCAAAGCTACGGCATAAAATCAGAAAAATCAGAATATGGAAGTAATCAGAACAAGAAATATTCAATATTAGTTCCTAAAGAATCAGCTGAGAAAGCTTGGCGCATACTAAAAGATAATGATTTACCTTCAGAAAATGAGAAAGGGATTGATGATATCTTTAATCGCAATAGATTAATTCCTACGACTACTGAGGAAAGAGCTTTATATCTTAAAGCTTTACAAGGGGAATTAGCTAAAACATTAAAAACAATGGATGGAGTTATTCAAGCAAGGGTTCATTTAGTTTTGCCGGAAGATTCTTTATTTCCTAATAATGAAGTAGCTTATGAACCAAAAGCAGCAGTTTTCATTAAATATTCTTTAAAAGAGGATGGTTCAATTCCTTTTGATATAAATGAAATAAAATCTTTAGTTGCAAATAGTGTAAAAGGATTAAAAAGCAAAAATGTTGAAATTGTTGCGAAAGAAATATCTAATCCTTATAAGCAAAATAATTATCAACTTACTGAATTCGGACCCCTTAAAATTACTAAAGATACAGTCAAATATTTTAAAATTTTTTGTTTAGTTAATTTTATAATCTACTTATGTCTTTTTTTAATAATTTTTTTTCTAACAAACCAATTAAATCGCTTGGAAAAGAAGACAAAGGCATATGGAAAGAAACTACAATAAAATAATTAAGAGAGAATTGAAATTTTGGAAAGAAACTACCGAATCTTTTTATGAAGCAAACAGTAAAGATAAGATAAGAAAAGCAGAAGTAGAGGCGGCTCGTCTTTTAAAAGAAGCTGAAGTTAAAGTAGAAAAAAGATTAAAGGAGGCAGAAGATCTAATTCGGAAAGAGAGGGAGGCTGCATATTCTGAAGGTTATATGGAAGGGATACGAGCAGCAAATGAATATGTGCAACAAGCTAAATTATATTATGAAGAAGCTATTAAAAAATGCGAGAAGGATTTAATAGAGCTTGCGATCGCTATTGCGAAGAAGATACTGAATGAGGATCTAAAATTACATTCTGAGGAAATAGTGAAGATAGCTAAGGAAATTATAAAATCAGCTGGCGAGCAGAAGCATTTGGTATTAAAGGTTAATCCGGATGACTTAAAGATAATAGAATTGCAAAAGGAAAATTTGAAAAAACTTTTGAGGGAATCAGCGATTTTAAAGATAATTCCGGAAAAAAGCATAAGCAAAGGAAGCTGCATATTAGAAACTGAAATAGGCAGCATTGAAGGCAATTTAGATCTTCAATTAAAAGAAATATCAGAAATTTTATTAAGAAGGATATAAATTTATGAACTTTATCAATTGGAAAAAATACTACGAAGCATTGGAAGAAGCTCAAATTTACAAAATGAGAGGCAAAGTTGTAGAAGTATCGGGATTAATAGTAAAAGCATTAGTATCAGGCGTAAAAATAGGGGATATATGTTTAATCAGTTCCGGAAAAGAATCCAAAATGGTAGAAGCAGAAGTAATAGGTTTCAAGGATAATTTAATTTATCTAATGCCTTATGGTGATTTAATGAATATTGGATTAGAAAGTGAAGTTATTCCAACAGGTTCAAGCTTTAAGATAAAAATTTCAGAATCCTTATTAGGAAGAATCTTGAATGGAAAGGGAGAAGCAATAGATGGTAAAGGAGAAGTAATACATGAAGATGCGGTGGAACATTCAATCTCAGCAGTGCCGCCTTCTCCGCTATTGAGGAAAAGGGTTTCAGAGCCTTTGGAAATAGGGATAAAAGCTATTGATGCTTTATTAACGATAGGTGAAGGACAGCGTATAGGAATATTTGCAGGCGCTGGAGTAGGAAAGAGCACTCTTTTAGGAATGATTGCTCGGAACGCTTCAGCGGATATGAATGTTATAGGGCTTATTGGTGAAAGAGGAAGAGAAGTTAAAGAATTCATAGAAGATAATCTTGGCTCCGAAGGTTTATCCAAATCAGTTGTAATAGTTGCTACTTCTGATGAACCCCCTCTAATAAGATTAAAATCCGCTTATGTAGCTACTACCATTGCTGAATATTTTAGAGAAAAAGGTAAAAAAGTGATACTTCTTATGGATTCTATTACTCGTTTTGCACGAGCACAGCGTGAGATTGGATTAGCAATAGGAGAAATCCCAGCTCGTCAAGGCTTCACACCTTCAGTATTTTCATCATTACCTAAATTATTGGAGAGAACAGGAAATTCCTCTAATGGCTCCATAACCGCTTTCTACACGATATTAGTGGAGGGCGATGATTTAACTGAACCAATTTCTGATGAGGCTTGCTCGATATTGGATGGACATATTATCTTATCCAGAGATTTAGCTTCTGAATCTCATTTTCCAGCTATTGACTTATTAAAAAGCATAAGCAGAGTTAGGGATAATATAATTTCTGAAAAGCATAAAATTTTGGCTAATAAATTAAAAAAATTACTTGACACTTATGAGAAAGTTAAAGATTTAATTTTAATTGGTGCTTACAAAAAGGGGGCTGATCCAGAAATTGACTATACAATTAATAAAATTCAAAAAATTAAAGATTTCCTAAAGCAAGAGAAAAAAGAAAAATTTTCTTTTTATGAAAGTCTTAGTGCTTTAGAGGAAATTTTTAAGGATTAAAACATAATATGAAAAAAGAATATAAATTTGAAATTATAATCCGACTAAAAGAGTGGCAAGAGAAAATAAGTAAGATAGAATTTTTCCGTGCGAAGATGGATTTAGAGAAGCAAATTGAAACATGTGAAAAATTACTGAAAGAGCAGAAAGAATTGATGTCTATAATGATGGAAAAGCAGGATTTTTTAAAAAATAGTAGATATATAAAATCTATCTATGTTATTGAACTGGAAAAGTATGTATCTGCATTGAAATTGTTAAAAAAAGAAAAAGAGCTTTTAATTAACTTAGAGAGAAACAAATTAGCGCAAATAAAAGAATTAGCTATTAAAAAGAAAAAAGCTTTTCTAAATGCTCATATAGAATTAAAAGAATTCCTAACTCTAGAAAAGAAGTTCCTCTTGCATTTAAAAAAAGAAATATTGCTTAAAGAGAATAAAGAAATCGATGATACAGCAAATTTATACTCTATACTAAAAGAGAGAATTTTTTAATTTTTTGATTAAATTGACTTATCAATGTTGATGTAAAATGAAGGATTTATCTTTGTCAAAATATACTCAAAAAGAGATAGAGCTAATTAATAGCATTATTAATTTTGAAGAGAAATACTTTAGCCAAAAAGAAATAATGCAGAAAATCACCAATGAATTGAAGACAATCGGAATTTTTGCTGATAAACCTATTTATGAAGCTAATCTGGAAATTAGGTTAGCAAATAAAGAATTAACTTCATATTTTTATCCTATTAGCAAAAAGGAAACATTAATTGGCAGGAGTAAGAATTGCTCCATCATATTGCCACTTCCACGCGTTTCTTTAAAGCATGCTGAAATTTTTATTAATGATAATAAGCACTTTATCAGAGATTTAGGTAGCTTAAATGGAACAAGATTGAATGGAGAAATATTGAATCCTTTTGAGCCGTATGAACTAAAAGCTGCTGATGAAATTACCATATCTGATTTTAAATTGATATTCCATAAATTTATTAAAGAGCCTCCCAAAAATCCAATTAAATTAGAATTTTCTAATTTCAGTTCATTCAATAATATCATTAAAAAAAATTTCAAGTGGGATAATTATATTTTTTTTCAATTCAGATTGAAAGAAAGTATCACGCCTTTATTTTTAATGATTCCCAAAAAGGGGATTTATTTCTTATCATTAGACAATTTAAATATAAATTATCAAAAGAAGCTTCTTTTAAAATGTTCAGAAAATCCTCAATTATCTTTAATAGAGCAATTAATCTCTGAAATATGCTTAATTTTGAATAAAGAAGGCATCGCGATAGAATTTGACAAAACAATTCTATTCAATGAAGAGCTGCTCCTTTATTTTGAAAAATACGATTATGGATATTATGAAATTTGGTCAATAATTAATGGAAATTCTTTATCCTTTATTTTGCTGATTCCCGAATTAAATATTAGAGAAGCTTTTGATATGGATTTTTCAAATATTCCTTCTTTTTTGAAAAAAGCAGAGGTTAACTTCAATATTGAGATTGGCTATACATTCATTCCGCTTTCTTCTTTATTCAATTTGGAAGAAGAAGATATTATCTTGCTGGATTATTGCTTATTTTCTGATTTAATAAAAGAAGGAGAATATCCTAATATAAAATTAAGTTCAGCTTCTTCAATAATTTTAGAAGGTCTCCTACAAAAGAAAAAAGAAGGCTTTTTATTTAAAATCTCTAATATAACAAAAAGGGGGAATAATATAATGGATAATTCAATAGCTCTTAATGGAAAAGCGATAGAAAACGAAATAGAAACAAAAAGAAAGCTACTTAAAGATATGGAAGTTTTGATAAATGTTGAATTAGGAAAAATTAATATCACTATTGATGATTTAATGAATTTGAAAAAAGAACAAATCATTACATTAGATAAAAAAATTACAGATGAAGTAAATTTATTTTTCAATAATCAGCTAATTGGAAAAGGAGTTCTTGTAGATATTGATGGCAAAATAGGAGTGCGATTAACTGCTTGGTTAATAGAAAAGGAAAATGAATATTAGTGAATTTATTGAGGCAAAATCAAAATTAATCAGCAATAATTCGTTGCAATTCCTCTGGAATTTTTTGCAAATGACAGTTGCTTTTCTCCTGATAATTATAATTATGTATTTTTCTTTGCTGCTCTTAAAAAAATTAGCTCATCCAAGAATACTTTTAAGAAGCAATAAAGATATTATTGAGCTGATAAGTTTTT
>CAYREJ010000039.1:0-13534 GCA_964423235.1 uncultured Acidobacteriota bacterium
AATTTTAATGGCTAAAAATTCTAAATAGAAATTCTTAGAAGCATATCTAAATCTTTTATTTTTATATTCTTTTAAAATGATATCTAAATCTTTTGTTTTGGTTTTGTTTACAGCATTTACCATTCCTTTCAATCCATAATTATAAGCAGTAATAGCAAGGTCCCATCTTCCTAAAACATTATAAGAAACTCTCAAAAGTTTTGCAGCAGCCTTCGTAGATTTAATAATATCGATTCTTTCGTCTACATAGTTATTGATTTCTAAGCCATATATTTTGCCGGTGCTTTTTAGGAATTGCCATATTCCTAAGGCACCTGCTTTTGAATGAGCATAATGCCAATAACCTGATTCTATTATAGGCAATAAATATAAATCAGGAGGGACTCCATGTTCTTTTAAAATAGATTGGATTATATCCTTATACAAGCCTGAACGAATTATCCCATATTTTATTTTATCTCTAACCCCTCTCTGAAATATAAAATCAGAAATCTTTAGATCCTTTAAATTAGAGTATCCGCATTTATCATAAGAAATCTTTAAATTTTCCAGATTCTCTACATATTTTACATATCCTTTATTTCTTTTTATTCTCATAAAATATTCAAAAGGATCATTATCTTTATTGTTATTTAAATAGATTGATTCTTTAAAATTATTGTTAATTTCTCCTATCGCTATTATTGCATCAGGGCATCTTCTATCAAAAAAGATTATTTCATTGGAATTATATTTAGAAAAGATTTTAATCCATAGATTTATCCATAAATAATAATTTTTAGGTATCGGAAAGTCTTCGCTCCCTAAATTTTTTAATAATAAACTTGTTAATAAGAAAGATAAAAAGATAAATCTTTTTAACATTATTTAATTTATTTAGTTCTCCGATCCCCCCATAAGATTCCTTGTTCTACAACAACATCGCCTATCCCCTCAAACTTGATGGGAAATGCATTTTCGCTAAAACGAGCCATTATGCCTTTTATTTGCTCTTCCTCAATCAATTTAATATTCACTTTGCCAGACCAAGCTATCAGTGCATCGCTATAAATATTAACTGGCATTGAAGCTAATATGTTTATAGTTAATGGAGCACTCTTAATTGTTATTCCAATTGTGCCTGTTCCTTTTATATTCAAGTAATTTAATAAAGCTGATTTACTTTCAATTAATTTCGCTTCAATATGCAAAGAACTTTGCGCTAACAAAAAATGTGATTCTTCTATATTTACTTCCTCATTATTTAAAGAAAATAAGAAAATTTCTCTCCTCTCGTGAGTTAGAAATAAAACTCCAGCACCCTTACATTTAACTAAAGGAATATCTATATTATCGAATTTAAGAAATTCAAAATTTATTTTTCCACTATAGCTGGATATAGAACCCTTTCTTATTATAACCTCTTCGCTCAATACTATCTCTAATAAATGAGGATCTATAAGTAAAAATCTATCAGCACCTGTTAAAGGTTGTATATAAAATTTGTCTCGTGAAAAATAATCCAAGCTTAACGGTTTGAATGTGGGTTCAATTATTGAAACGACTTGTTCCTCTTTTTCAGGGAAAATAACAGCTTCTTCAGATTTGCGCTCCTCGATTTCTTCTTCTTTTTCCTCCTCTATAATGGTAGGAATTTCTTCTTTTTGTAATTTTTCTTCTGAAACAGGAGCCTCAGTATATGTCTGAGGTACTTCTTGCACCTCTTTTAATTTTTCTTTTTCAGCTTCAAATTTTAATGATTGTTCTATAATTTCTTGAGGCGTAAGAATCTCTTCCTTTTCCCTCTCTTCAATATGTTTCTCTTCAATTATAATTTCTTCTTGAGCTTGTTGTTCAACCTGAGGCGATTCTCTAATTTCAACTCCTAATTCTCTCGCCATTTTTGATACTTCCGGCGCCTTCTCACTCTCCATTATTGATATTTCCGGCTCTTCCATAGTCTTCTCTACTATTTCTTCTTCAGGTTCTTCTTTTCTTTCAGGCTCAGCTTCTTCTATTAGAGCTTCTTCCTTCCCTTCTTTTTCAGGTTTAGGCAGAAGTTCTTCTGGCACCTTTTCTTCTTCTTTAATTTTTTATTCAAATTCTATTTTTTCCTCTTTAGCCTCCAATTGCGCTTTTTTTTCTTCTGCTTTCTTTTCTATCACTTCTATTATTTCTGCTTCTTCAATAATTTCTTCTTTCATTTTTGAAGCTGCTATTTTCTCTTTCATTTGCTCCACTAATTTATGAGCTCCACCTTTTGAAAAGTATTCTAAAGCTCTTTGATAATTTCCTAATTTTTCATATAATAATCCCACATAAACTTGAGCTTTTGGATTATTCGGCTGCAATTCTAATGCTCTCAACAATGATTTTTCTGCTTCTTTAAATTTGCCTAACTTTAATTGAATTAGACCGAGATTAGAATGAAGAACATAAACTCCTTCATTCGCTGATACCAATTTAAGATATATTTCTTCTGCTTCTGTTAAATAATTTAGCTTAAAATAAATCATTCCAAGTAAATTCAATACTTTTTCATCATTGGGCTTTAAAGTTCTCGCTTTTTCAAGAAAAACTTTTGCTTCTTCCAATCTATTATTATCAAAATGCTCCTTTCCTTTATGAAAGGCTTGTAAAAATTCTGCATCTATTATTTTTGATGTATCCTCATCCACCATTTTTTCTCTCCATAATTTTTATTCATTTAAATTGATTAGACTTAAGCTTTTATAAGTTCCTTCTCTTGGTTTTTCAAAAGAGTAATGTATTCTATCTTTTAAATCTTTATATTTATAAGCGAATCTTTTACCTCCTACCTTATCATAAATGCTAAGAACCTTTTCAACATACTCTCTTGTTTCTTCAAAAGGAGGTATTCCATTGTAATATTTGATCATATTTTCGCCAGCGTTGTAAGCTGCAAGAGCATACTTTAAATCTCCATCAAAAATTTCCAATAAGTCTTTAAGGTACTTTACTCCTCCTATGATATTCTCTATCGGGTCAAATATCTGTTTCACTCCATAACGCTTTGCTGTTGATGGCATCAATTGCATAATTCCTTTTGCTCCTTTCTTGGAGACTGCATAAGGATTATAATTTGACTCTACTAATATTATAGCATGAATTAATTTAGAATCTATTTGATAAGCACTGGAAATGTTCTTTATAAAGTTCTCATAGCTTTTAATCTTTTCTTCATTTAAATAATATCTATCATAAGAAATAGAGGGACTATTTGTATATACTACTTTTCCTTTTTCATTAATGTAGGAATATATTTTAGTTTCAGAAAAAGCTGATTTTGCTAACAGGGAAATTAAAAAAAATCCCCCCAATAAAGAATAATATAATTTAGATTTCTTATTTATAGGCATTAGAAAGCATCCTCTCAATTAAGGATATTGATTCCTCCAGCGCTTTTGATAAATTTTCAGTTTTTTTGCCGCTGGCTTGGGCAAAATCACTTCTTCCTCCACCGCCACCTCCTATAACGGGAGCTATTTCTTTTATTATTGCATAAGCATCCATTCTTCCTTTTAAATCCGGAGTTATTCCAATCACAATATATGCTTTCCCATCATATAAACTCCCAAAGATTCCTACTGAATTGCATGATTTAATTTTAAATTCATCAATTAAATTTCTTAAAATTTCTATATCGGCATCTTTTATTTCTCTAACCACAACTTCAATGTCTTTTATTTTCTTCCTTTTTACTTTCTCATCCATTCCCGATTTAGAATATTTTATTATTTTAAGTTGCTCAATTTGCTTTTCTAATTCTTTATTTTTTTGTATTAGATAATTTATTTTATTTATAAAATTATCTACTGGAACTTTAAGGATCTCAGATAACTCTTGCATTATATCTTTATTTCTTTGAACATATTCAAAAGCGCATCTTCCGGTTAGAGCCTCTATTCTTCTTATTCCAGCAGCAACACTACTCTCCTTTAAGATCACAAATAGTCCTATCTCTCCAGTAGAAGAGCAGTGTGTTCCACCGCATAATTCTTTGCTAAAATCATTTATGGAAACTACTCTTACGATGTCTTCATATTTTTCTCCAAAAAAGGCTAAAGTTCCTTCTTCAATGGCTTTTTCTAAAGGCTTCCAAGAAATATTAACGGATATGTTCTGGCGAATTTTTTCATTTACTATTCTTTCAATTTCTTTAATTATATTTCCTGATAGGGGATTAAAATGAGTAAAATCGAATCGGAAGCGTTCATCTGTTACTAAAGAACCGGATTGTTTAACATGTGTTCCTAACACTTGTCTTAGCGCGGCATTCAATAAATGAGTGGCTGTATGGTTTCGCATTATATCATATCTTCTTTTTTTATTTATGTATAAATCTAATAAGTCTCCTTTTGAAATTTTTCCGGACTTTACTCTAACTTTATGAACATAAAGTTTAATAATAGGAATCTTTGTATCTTCTATAATAGCTTCTCCAAAAGCAGATTTAATGTAGCCTTGGTCCCCAATTTGACCACCAGATTCTCCATAAAAAACTGTCTTATCTAAAATTAACTCACCACCATCCCCTTCCCTCAATTCTTCTATTTCTTTATTATCTTTTATAATAGCTATTACTTTAGCCCCTTTAAGTTCTAAAAGTTCATATCCTAAAAATTCAGTTTTTGTTTTTTGAGCTATTGCTCTATAAAAATCTAAATCTTTCCAATCTTCGCTGCCTTTCCAAGAAGCACGTGCATAAGTTCTTTGCTTTTCCATTTGTTTTTCATATCCCTCATAATCTATCTTTAACTTGTTTTCTGCTGCTATTTCTTCAATCAAGTCCAATGGTAATCCGAAAGTATCATAAAGTTTAAAAGCTTCTTCTCCCGGAAAAATATTAGAATTATTTTCTTTAATTCTTGTAATTAACTCTTCTAATTTTAAAATTCCTACTGATATAACATTATAAAATCTTTCTTCTTCAGCATAACATATTTTTGCTATATAATCTTTGGCTTCAATAAGTTCAGGATAGATACTTCCCATTACATCTGTTACTTTATAAGCAATCTTGTATAAATAAGGTTTATCCAAATTTAAAATTTTTCCATATCTGCTTGCTCTTCTAATTATTCTTCTTAAAATATAACCTCTTCCTTCATTGGAAGGCACTATTCCTTCAGCTATTAAGAAAGCAACTGCCCTACTATGATCAGCAGCAACTCTTACAGCTATATTAATATCATTTCCATTAGGATATTCAATTTCTGCTATATCACATATTTCATTTATTAATGGCGTGAATAAATCCGCTTCATAATTGCTTTTTTTATTTTGTAAAAGGGCTGCAATCCTCTCTAAACCCATTCCGGTATCTATTGAAGGAGAAGGTAATTTCTCAAGCTCTCCTCTATCATTCTTGTTGAACTCCATAAATACTAAATTCCAGAATTCTAAATATCGGTCACACTCGCATTCCAAATCACATTCTTTGCGCTTGCATCCGACATCTTTTCCTTGATCATAATAAATTTCTGAACAAGGTCCGCAAGGTCCCGTTTCTCCCATCGCCCAGAAGTTATCTTTTAATCCAAGTCTTTTAATCCTTTCTTCAGCTAACCCTATTCTCTCATTCCATATCTTAAAAGCTTCTTCATCTCTTTCATATATGCTAACCCAAAGAGCTTCTTCTTTTATATTATAATAGTTTATCAGAAGGTCCCAAGCATATTCAATTGCTTTTTCCTTAAAATAATCGCCGAACGAAAAATTTCCTAACATCTCAAAAAATGTATGATGCCGATTTGTTTTGCCTACATTATCTAAATCATTATGCTTTCCTCCTGCTCTTAAACATTTCTGACAACTTGTTGCACGCTTATACTCCCTTTTTTCATTTCCGAGAAATACTTCCTTAAATTGATTCATTCCAGCATTCGTAAAAAGTAAAGTAGGATCGTTACCGGGAATTAATGATGAACTTATTACTCTCCTATGTCCCTTCTTCTCAAAATATTCTAAAAATTTTTCTCTTATCTCTTCACTTCTCAATCTTTTATCCTCTAAATTTCTCAACAATTGCTTTTTTTATTGCATTCTTTCTAAATCCTTTTCTTAGTAATTTATTTATTATTTTATGATGATTGCTTCTTTCTTTTTCCTTTGATATTAGTTTATTAATTATCTCAATCTCCTTTTCTTCAGATATCAATTGCTTTACCAAAATTAATGACAAATTTTTTTCAATCCCCCTTTTTTGTAGTTCATATAAAATAGCTTTTGGACCCTTTTTCCCTTCTCTTAAACATTTATTGATAAAATTAAAAGCAAATCTTTCATCATTAATATAATTTTTTTCTATCAAAAAATTTATAGCATTATTTATCTCTTTTTCTTCAAATCCTTTTCTTTTTAATGCCGTTCTTAATTTGTATTCTGTTAAATCACAATAAGAAAGTTTTTTTATTGCAAAATTAATAGCTTTATCATCTTGCACTTTCATTATATATCTAATTCAAAATCGGAATCACCCGGTGATGGATTTTCTCCTGCATCAAAAGAGAGTTGTTCCATCTCTTGCTGTGTCATAGCACTGGTAGAAGTAATACCTTGGGCTCTCAATTTAAATTCATCAGGATTGCTAGCTCTTCTGAGGGCTTCCTCAAAAGTAATAAAATTCTTTTTCCATAAGTAAAAAAGAGATTGATCAAAAGTCTGCATACCATATTGTGAAGTTCCTGCTGCAATTGCTTCTGGGATTAATCTTGTTTTATCTTTATTTATTATGCAATCTCTTATGAAAGGTGTGGAAATTAATACTTCGACTGCAGGCACTCTTCCTTTTCCATCTGCTCTTGCAATTAAACGAAGGGATATAACAGCTTTAAGAACGCTTGCTAATTGCAATCTAATTTGTTTTTGTTGGTGAGGTGGAAATACAGATATGATTCTATTAATTGTTTCAGTAGCATCTAAAGTATGAAGAGTTGATAAAACTAAATGCCCTGTCTCAGCAGCTGTTAATGCAGTTTCTATTGTTTCATAATCTCTCATTTCACCAACTAATATAACATCCGGGTCTTCTCTTAAAGCGCTTCTCATGGCTACTGCAAAAGATTTAGTATCTACTTCTACTTCCCTTTGATTAATTAAGCTTTTCTTATCTCTGTGAAGAAATTCAATTGGGTCTTCAATTGTTATTATATGAGCTTTTCTATGAGTATTAATATAATCTATCATAGCTGCCAAAGTTGTAGATTTTCCACTGCCCGTTGTTCCAGTGCAAAGAATAAGTCCCCTTTGTTCCATAGATATTTTTTCCAGAACTGGGGGTAAATTAAGTTCCCTAACTGTTAAAATCTTAACAGGAATAACGCGGATTACCAATCCGACTGTTCCTCTTTGTTGGAAGATATTGCAACGAAATCTACCCAAGCCGGGTACACTATAAGCTATATCTATTTCAAGATGATCCTTAAATTTCTGCTTTTGTCTATTATTCATTATACTAAATGCCATTGCTATTGTATCTTCTTGCATAAGCCTCTTCATTTCTACTAAAGGAACTAACTCACCTGCTATCCTTAAAACAGGATGACTTCCTACTTTCAAGTGCAAATCAGAAGCATTCCTTTCTATTGCAATTTTTAGCAAATCATTAATTTGCATCTTTCTTTATACCTCCTTAACCTAAGAATTATACATAAGTAAGCCATCCATATTTATCCGGCTTTTCGCCTTGTATAATTCCAAAAAACTCATTTTGAATTTGCTTTGTAATAGGTCCCCTTACACCCTCCCCAATTTTTATCTTATCTATGGAACGTATAGGTGTAATTTCAGCAGCTGAACCTGTAAAAAAGACTTCATCAGCTATATATAACATTTCTCTCGGGATATAAGTTTCATAAACTTCGTACCCTAAATCTTTAGAAATTTTTATCACTGAATCTCTTATTATTCCTACTAAAATTGAAGAGGAAATAGCAGGAGTATATATTTTCTTATCCTTTACTAAGAAAATATTCTCACCGCTTCCCTCACTTAAATATCCAAATACATCCAAAGCTATACCCTCTACATAATTATCTTCTAATGCTTCCATTTTTATTAATTGCGAATTCATATAATTAGCGCTACATTTTGCCATTGCAGGAAAAGTGTTTGGTGCCATACGAAACCAAGATGAAACCCTTACCTCTACTCCTTTTTCTAAAGCATCTTCGCCCAAATATTTTCCCCATTCCATTATAATAATGGCAGCATCTATTGGACAAGGAAAAGGATTAACTCCTAATGCCCCATAACCACGATAAACAATTGGTCTTATATAACATTCATTAATTTCATTAATTTTAACCGTATCTATTATTGCTTTATTAAATTCTTCTTCTGAATATGATAATTTCATTCTATAGATTTTGCAAGAATCATAAAGCCTCCTTGTATGATCTTTTAATCTAAATATTGCTGCACCCTTTGGAGTATTATAACATCTTATTCCACCAAACAATGCGGTTCCATAATGAATTACATGAGAACAAATGTGAATTTTAGCATCATCCCAATTTACAAATTTACCATTCATCCAAATTTTTTTTGTCTTTCCTTTAAAATCCATAATTAACTCCTCTTTTTAATTATTGCATTTTATTCTAAATTAATTTTGCAAATAAGTCAATAATGATTTGAGTTTATAGAGTTTGTAGAGTTGAGAGTTTATAGAGTTCCTCAATTTATTACCTCCATCCTATAAATAATTCCTTCATAAAGATTATCTTCCTATAAAATTAATTGGTCAATTGTAAATAATCAGTTTTTTCTAAATCCTAAAAGCCAATGGTAAAAAAAATTATAGATCACAAAGAAGCAGCAAAGATAACAATATTTTTCAAATTAGATTCAATTTTGCTTTTTGCTTATAATTATTAAAGCTTTCGCTTTGTTTTATTATTTAATTGCGAGTTGGCGACTTTAGTTAGTTGAAAAAATTAACTCTCCAGCTCGCTAACTCAATAATGTCATAATAACTCAATTATGGTAAAATAAATTGAATCCATAAAGAGCACAAATGAAGCAATAATTAATAGTTGGCATTATATTTGTCTTTTCCTATTTAGCTTATGAATAGTAAATGTTTATCTTGTGGAAAAGAATTTAATATTACAAATACCGAACATTACTGCCCTGATTGTTCTTCTAAATATAATTCTTTTGAAATCTTTAAGAGAAAGAATAATCCTCTTATCCTTATAGTAGAAGATACAAAATTCTTTGCTAAATTTATTGGAGATAAATTAACTAAAGAAGGATATGAAGTAATTTATGCATTTGATGGAGAACAAGCTTTAATAATGATAAAGAATTTAAAACCTACTTTAATAATATTGGATTTACTTCTGCCGAAGATTGATGGATTTGAAATAATTTCTCGCGTTAAATCTTCTTTAGAATTAAGGCATATTCCAATTTTAGCTATGAGTGAAGTTTATGTTAAATTAGAAAATATTGCTTATGTTCATAGTTTGGGGGCGGATGGCTTTATTTTAAAAAAAGCAATAAAGGATAATCTAATTTTTAGAGTAAAACAATTGATAAGGGGAGAAAACAATAAAATTATATAATGCATAGTATTACACTCTTTATGAAGATAAATGCACTGATATAATAAAAATTTTTTCAATTCTCACCCCTTGTCTTTATTTTTCACTGAATAAATATAAGTCTGAATTATATAGTGGCACCGCAATGGGGACAAACTTGAACTCGCGGAGAAAGAGGCTTGTTGCAATTCCAGCAATATATATCCTTTTCAACTTCTTTTGCTGTTATTCTTTTTCTTATATCAGCAATTTCTTTTTGAAGAAGAGAGCCATTAATGCAAGTTTCTAAATCAATCAATAAATCTCTAGCTCTTTGATATCGATTTGCAATATTCTTTTCTAAACATTTTAGAATAATATTATTTATTTTAAGAGGAATTGATTGATTAATCACCCGAGGAGGTGTAAAACTTTCTTCCATTAATTTTTTTCTCAAAACATTAGGATTTGGATCATAATAAGGAAGTTGAGCCGTTAGCATTTGATAAAAAATAACTCCTATTGAATAAATATCAGAAGCAAAAGTAGTTTTACCTTCAAAATGTTCAGGAGCCATATAAGGAGGCGTCCCAATTATTGTTTTAGCATATTTAGTATTTTCTAATAATTTAGAAATGCCGAAATCAGCAATTCTTACTTTGTTATTTTTTTCCAGCAATACATTAGCCGGTCGGAGGTCCCTATGTATTATATTCTGTAAATGAGCATAGTCAACAGCTGAAGCTATTTGCTTTATTATTTCAATGCTTTCTTTAAGTTCAAGTTTCCCTTTTTGATATAATAAATCTTCTAAAGAAGGACCATCAACATATTCCATAACAAAGAAAAATATATCATCTTCAATCTCAGCTGATAATACTTTAATAATATTTTCATGATCAAGCTTGGCTAATAATCTTGGCTCAACTAAGAGGATACTTTTATCAACATTTTGTTGATGAGGTATTTTTATAGCAACTGTTTTTCCTAACCATGTATCAATAGCTTTGTAAACAGAAGCGAAGCCTCCACTCCCTATCGCATCAATAATTTCATATTTTCCTAATTTCTGACCTTGAAATAAAATCATTATTAATTATAGCATAATATTGGGTCATTATTAAAATAAATGATTATTCAGAATTTTCCAAAATAAAGAAAACTTCCTAAAATAAAAACTTTGTGGATATGTTTTATTATTTTATTGCGAGTTTGCGAGTTGAAAAAATAGCTCGGCAACTTGCTAACTCGATAATATGGACTTTGTGCCCTTTGTGTAGAAACTTTGTGAACTTTGTGGTTGAAATATAAGAAACCACACAATTTATTTTCTTTAGAAAAAATTAAATTTTAAGCATCAAGAGCTTGACAAACATTTTTATTAATGATAAACTAAATTTGAAAATAAAATGAATAAGTTCTATAAGAAGCAATAATTTTAAAGAGGGAAATTATGGCGGGGAAGAAAATTTTGTTAGTAGAATATGATCCGAGGGTTTTAAAAGAAACTCGAAATATATTATCAAGAGCGGGCTATACTGTTTATGAAGCATCTGATGGATTATCTGCTTTATCTCGGTTTGAAGAGGTAAAACCGGATTTGGTTTTAATGTCGCCTATGCTACCTAAGCTACATGGGTTTGATGTTTGTCAAAAACTCAAAACAGATCTTAAAAGTAAAAGCACGCCTGTAATTATAATTACTGATGTTTACAAAGGCAAGAGATACAGAACTGAAGCAATACATAAATATGGAGCTGATGAATATATTGAAAAACCGATTTCTGATGATAATTTAGTAAAAATAATAGATGAATTTATTAGCAAAGCTTCTAAGATAAAAGAATATCCGAAAAAAGAAACAGAAGAAATAAAAAAGGAAGCAGTAATTACATCTCAGCAAGAAAGCACTATTACTATTCCAATTTCATCTACCCCATTGACGGAAGAAATTAAAATAGGAGAAAAAGAAAAAATTGAGACTCCTTCTAAAAAGCCTGTTCAGCAAGCAAAAAAAGTTGAATTAGATTTAGATATTGAGAAAAAACTTCAAGATACCTTATCAGGTTTACAGATAGGACCACCTTTAAAATCTAAGCTGAAGCCGGAAGAACCAAAAGAAAAAGAAACTATATCATCAGTAGGGATCAAGCCGGAAGAAGGAAAAGTGCAGGAAAAAGAAATTAAAGTTGTCCAGGAAGAAAAATCGGTTAAGCCTCCTGAGAAAGAACTCGCAGAAGAAGTTTTTACTTCTGAAGAGCTTTTTAAAGATGTAATTCAAAGCGTTGAAGAGGAAATTAAAGAGGAAAGACCAGAAGAAATTAAAGAGATGCCATCTGTTGAAATTAAAGAAAAGGAACTTGAATTGAAGAGAGAAAAAATCAGTAAGCCTGTTATTTCAGATGAAGCTTTAGAGAAGAAATTATCTGATACTTTAGCTGGTTTATCAAAGGAACTTGGGTTGAAGCCAAGCAAAGAAAAAATTTCTAAATTTATTCCGTCAGCGCAAAAGATACCTTCTCCTGAAATGGAAATTAAGAAGGAAGAAGTTCCTCCTTCCACTGAAGTTATGAAAATTTTGGAAGAAGAGGTTGCGAAAGAAGGGATAGTTTTTGGTCCTTATATTTTATTAGAGAAAATTGCAACAGGCGGCATGGCAGAATTATTCAAAGCTAAGAAAAAGGGATTGGAAGGTTTTGAGAAAACTTTAGCTATTAAAAAAATCTTGCCTCATCTAAGTGATAATGAAGAATTTGTAAAAATGTTTATAGATGAAGCAAAGTTAGCTGCTCATTTGACTCATCCTAACATAGTTCAAATATATGATTTGGGTAAAATAAATAATGCTTATTATATTGCAATGGAGTATGTAGATGGAAAGGATTTGCGGAGCGTATTAAAAAAGACAAAGCAGCTTGAATGTCCTATGCCTATTGCCATTGCAGTTTTCATAGCTGCAAGATTATGCAATGCTTTGGACTATGCTCATAGGTTCAGAAATGAAGAAGGAACTCTAATGAATATTGTGCATAGAGATATTTCACCGCAGAATATAATAATTAGCTATGAAGGAGAAACAAAATTAGTAGATTTTGGTATCGCCAAAGCAGCTGTTAAAGCGCATCAGACACAAATAGGTGCTTTAAAAGGGAAATTATTATATATGTCTCCTGAACAAGCAAGCGCAAAAATAGTAGATAAAAGGTCTGATATTTTTGCCTTAGGAATAGTATTATGGGAGATGATAGCTAATAGAGCTCTTTTCTATGAAAAAGGGGATTCAGAAGTTTCTATAATAGATAAAGTTCGCGAAGCTGTGATCCCGGATATTGGAAAATACAGAAAGAATGTCCCTTCTGAATTAGTATCTATTTTATCAAAAGCTTTGCAAAAGAATCCTGAACTAAGATATCAAGATGCTTCTGAAATGCTCTCAGATTTGGATAAACTGCTACATAAAATGAATTTGCAAATATCTCAAAATCTCCTTTCAAAATATATTTCTGCCTTATTTTCTGAAGATATGGAACTATTGGGAGATATTAATAAGCAATTGGAGCCTCAGGTAGTTGAAACTGTTGTAATTGAGAAGGAGAAAAAAGCTGAAATCGTTCCGGAGCTAATTTCAGAAAAAGCTCCTTTAATTGAGAAAAAACCGCAATTAGAAAAGTCTCCTGTGATTACGCCGAAGTTAGAGTTATATGGTGAAGATATATACGGGAAAAAAGAGAAAAGTTATTTGAAGTATATAATTCCGCCAATCGTTTTAATAGCAGCTGCTTTGTTATTGATAGGCACATTCAGAGAGCATCCTTCCACAGCAACGAAAGTAGCTAAGGAAAAGGGTCAGCCAGAAGTGATTCAAGAGAATAAAGCACCCAAACCTGAATTTGTATTAAATGAAGGAGCAAAAACGGAAATACCAGTCCAAAAGGAAGAAATAAAGCCTTCAGAAGTTAAAGAGGAAAAAGTTTCAGGAGAAGAGAAGCCATTAGGGATAGAGC
>CAYREJ010000040.1:0-461 GCA_964423235.1 uncultured Acidobacteriota bacterium
CGAGTTTGCGAGTTGAAAAAAATAACTCGCCAACTCGTTAATTCGCTAATATTCTAATAAATAAATATATATTGTATTTTAAAAATCAATATAATATGATATAATATAATATTAATTAATAAGAAAGGAGATTTAATTATGAATGAAATAAAAAAAAAAGATTTAAACATTTGGAAGGATTTATATGAGACAGCGAATGAATTCAGGGAAGCGAGAACTTGGAATTGGATGGATAAAAATATAATATTTGGGATTCAGAATCCTTTTGATAATGAGATTGGATATTGTAGCATAATGGGAAAGAATGGAGATGCTTTTGGTTTATTAGTTTTTCTTGGTGCTGATGCGTTAAGGAATCATTTAAAATTAAGAAGTGGAAAAATTAAAGAAGGAACTGATGAATGGTTTGATTATAATTATTTAATTGTATCATATGTTAATTGGAATGACTTATTAGAAGG
>CAYREJ010000040.1:471-11089 GCA_964423235.1 uncultured Acidobacteriota bacterium
CAAAAATAATAAAAAAATTATCTATTTCTTCTAAAGGAGTTTCTTCATATCCGGCATTTAGGAGTTTAAAACCAGGATATTATCCTTGGTATATAGATATAGAAGAAGCCAAATTTCTTTCAATATGCTTGAAACAAGCAAAGGAAATAGCACTTCTTTACAAAGATGAGCCTAATAAATTAATCTCTAATGAAAGAGAAACTTATCTTGTAAGGTATAATGTAAAGAGCGAGGAGGGCTTAAAATGGAAAGATGAATGGACAAAACTTCCTGCAAAAAAAGAGAAAAATATAAAAGTGGAAGTATTAAACGAGAAGCATTTAGATTTTTTAGCAAAATTTGCAGTGGTAAAAAAAGCCATTTGGGAGATTGATTCTTTTTATTCAATTGTGCCTATGAAGCCTAAAGACTATAGGCCTTATTATCCTATGGTCATTATGTGTTTTGATGGTATTACAGGCGATATTTTAGGGTTAGCACTCATGGAATTCCAAAATTATTATGATGAAAATGTTTTAAAATTTTTTTTAAAAATCATGGCTAAAAGGCGTTATATTCCAAGCGAAATAAAAGTAAGGAGAAAGGAATTATATTTAACTCTTGAGCCATTAATCAATAAATTCAATATAAATCTTCATTTAGAAAAGAAACTTAAGATAATGGATATAGGCATTAGAACTTTTCATAAGCATATGAGCAAATGCTTAAATTGATTCACCGGTAAAGTCTTAATTAATGTGTTGCTTTTACATTTTTAATGCTTCGTGATTCTTGAAGCCTAAATTTCTTTATTAAGATAAATAACAATTAAGTTACTGCTCATTTTTCTTTAGAAATTTTATTTAGTACGATATATTTCATCCATGCTTTATTATTTTATTGCAAGTTTACGAGTTTAGCGAGTTGAAGGAAAGTAACTCGGCAACTCGTTAACTCGTTAATATCCTAATAAATCAATTGTGGTAAAATAAATTAAAACCTTTATTTATCCCGTTTTTAGATAATTCTAAACAGTTACTTTGACATTCCTTAAATATTTTTTTAAAATTTACTATGAAAATAGCCGAGAAAATCTTGCCATTACAACATTAAATTTAATTGATAATTCAATTGCTATTTCTTTATTGTTATTTAGAGATTTTGTAGTTTTTGATTTTTATTAAAAGGCAGTGATTAGAATAAAAGTTTTTTTCATTTTATTAATAAATTTATTTTCAATCAATATTTTTAATAATGAGAATAATTTTGATGAAGTAAAAAAAACAATAAGTATAAGTGCGGTGAAATATCAATTTATTCCGGACAAAATTATTTTAAAAATGGATGAGAAGGTGGAGTTAGACATATTAGCTGAGGATGTGGATCATGGTTTTTGTAGCAAAGAACTTGATATTTATTTAGAATTACCTGTTGGAGATGAAATAAAATATATATTTACACCTAAAAAGAAGGGAGAATTTGAATTTTATTGTTGTGTATATTGTGGTATAAATCATAAGAAGATGAAGGGGAAGATAATAGTTCAGGAATAAGAAAATGGGGAAGAGAACATATACAATTATAGTAGCTGCTGGGGAAGGCAAGCGATTAGGAATGAATGAAGAAAAAGCTCTGATTACGATCAGGGGGAAGCCAATATTTTTGTGGAGTTTAGAAATATTTGGTGGTCTTAATGAAATTAATGAGATAGTCCTTGTAGTTCCGAAAGATGAGGAACAATATAGAAATAAATTGAAGGAAATGAATATAAAGAAAGAAATAAAGATAGTGCAAGGGGGAGCAAGAAGACAAGATTCAGTGTATAATGGAATTAAATTTTTGAATGCCGATGCAGAGGATTTAATATTAGTGCATGATGCTGCCAGACCATTTGTATCAGTTAAATTGATAAAAGATGTAATTAAAGAGTTAGAAGATAATGATGTAGTGATTCCGGTAGTAGATTCATCTGAAACATTGAAAGAAGTTGAGAAAGATTTTGTTATTAGAACTTTAGATAGGAGCAAAATTAAGCTTGCTCAAACGCCGCAAGGCTTTAAATACTATTGTTATAAAAAAGCGCTAAGCAAATTAGATATTAAGGGTCAAGAATTTACAGATGAAGCAGCTATATTTGAGTTATTAAACTTTAAAATTAAATGTATTCAGGGGGATAGAGTAAACATAAAAATAACATATAAAGAGGATTTAGAGTTAGCTGAATGGATAGCAGCCAGGAGATGAAAGCATGTTAAGAATAGGACTTGGATATGATTCTCACAAATTTGCTCCGGGAAGGAAATTAAAGATTGGAGGGATTGAAATTGAATATAAATATGGTTTGCTGGGGCATTCTGATGGAGATGTAATGCTTCATGCTATCTCAGATGCTTTATTGGGAGCAGGAGGATTAGGAGACATTGGTATTTACTTTCCTAACACAGACCCTAAATATGAAGGAATAGATAGCAAGGATATTTTATCAAAAGTAGTAGAAAAAATAAATGATAGTGGATATGAAGTAATAAATATTGATTGTGTTTTAATAAGTGAAGAACCTAAATTTCAACCATATTATGAAAAGATAAAAAAATCAATATCGCATTTATTAGGGATTAAGGAAAGTCAGATTAATATAAAGGCAAAATCTAATGAAAAGATGGGTTTCATAGGGAGAAAAGAAGGAATAGTTTGTTATGCTATTGCATTATTAAAAGCAAGAATTTAATTTAATAAAGATAAAATTATGGAAAATAGAATTAAGGAAGTAAGAGTAAGATTTGCACCATCGCCTACGGGTTTTTTACATGTGGGAAACGCAAGAACAGCATTATTTAATTATTTTTTTGCAAAGGGATTAGGGGGGAAATTTATATTGAGGATTGAAGATACAGATATAGAAAGATCAAATGAAGAATGGATTGAAGGGATAATGAGAGCTATGAGATGGATGGGGATTCAATGGGATGAAGGACCTGACATAGGGGGATCTTATGGACCTTATTTGCAATCGCAAAGATTAGAATTATACAAAACTAAAGCTAATGAATTAATAGCAAATGGGAAAGCTTATTATTGTTTTTGCAGCGAAGAGGAAATAAAAGAACAGAGAGAAGCTATGATAGCTGAAGGAATAGCTCCAAAGTATTCAGGCAAATGCAGGTTATTAGATATAAATGAGAGTTTAAAAAGAATTGAAGCTGGAGAAAGAGCAGCCATCAGATTTAAAGTAGAGGATAAGGCTCCTATTATATTTAAAGATTTAGTGAGAGGGACAATACACATTCATCCGAAGACAATAGGGGATTTTATTATAATAAGGTCAAATGGAATGCCGGCTTACAATTTTGCTGTGGTAGTTGACGATGCTACAATGAATATAACACATGTTATAAGAGGAGAAGATCATATTTCTAATACGCCAAAGCAAATATTGCTCTATAAAGCATTGCAATACGATATTCCTATCTTTGGACATTTACCCATGATATTAGGTCCGGATGGTAGCCGATTAAGTAAAAGGCATGGAGCTACCGCAGTTGAACAATTCCAAGAAATGGGTTATTTGCCAGAAGCCTTCACTAATTATTTAGCTTTATTGGGATGGGCTCCTCCATCAAATAAAGAAATTCTAACTATTGATGAAATCATTAAATTATTCAACATCAAAGAAGTAGGAAAATCAGCAAGCATTTTTGATGAAAAAAAATTAGCTTGGGTTTCTTCTTGCCACTTGAGAAATAAAAAAAATGAAGAAATAGCCGAGCTTGCTTTTGATTCTCTTTATAGAGAAGGATTAATAAATAAAGAGAAAGATGCAAATACTATGGCTTGGTTAGCTAAAGCGATATCTTCAATAAAAACACATTTAGAGAAAATCTCAGACATAGTTAAATATATGGACATTTTTTATAATTTTTCTCCTGAACAAGCATTCATAAATGAAGATTGTTCTGCGATTCTTAATGGAGAAAAAGCAATAGAAGTAATAAAGGAATTTAATAATAAAATAGGCAAATATGAAATTATAACTACTGAAATTTATAAAGAGATCATAGTTGCTATAAAAAATGAATTAAAGATAAGTGGGAAGAATTTATTTCATCCAATAAGAGTTGCTTTGACAGCAAAAGCAGCTGGTCCGGAATTAGACAAATTGATAGAAATTTTAGAAGAAGGAAAGCTTCTTAACTTACCGAAGAAAATAAAAGGGGTTAAAGAAAGGGTCTCTGAGTTTATAGAATATTATAACAAGAAATTATCATCAGCATAAAGCAAAGCAATATTTAATAAGATATGAATCCAGAAAATAAAGATATAATGTATGGTTATCATTCTTGTTTTGATTTTATAAAAAACAGCCCCGACAATATAAATAAATTAATCATAGCAAAAGAAAATTATAGAAAATATGAGCACATAGTGAAATTAGCAAAAGAAGAAAGAATAAGAATAGATTTAATGGAAAAAAATTTAATGGATAGAATAGTTAACGGGAAGCCCCATCAAGGACTTATATTATATATTTCTCCTTATTGTTATTATTCGCCTCAAGAAATATTAAATAGCAGTAAAGAATCTCCCATTTTTATTTTATTAGATAGAATAGAGGACCCGCAAAATTTAGGAAGTATAATAAGGACAGCAGCGGCTGCTGGAGTAGATGGTATTTTTATAGAGAACAGGAGATGCGCTTCCGTAAATTCTACTGTTATGAAAGTTAGCTGTGGTAGTTTGACAAAAGTTAAAATAAGTCGAATCAACAATCTTAAAAACATAATACCTGACATAAGAGAAAAAGATATACCCATAATATCTGCTATACAACAAGGTAATAATTTATGGACTGAAGTTGATTACAAAAAAGGAGCAGCTCTTATATTTGGAGGAGAAGCTAAAGGAATTCGGAAAACATTAATAGAAAATTCTGATTATACAATTAGAATCCCAATAAGAAATGACATAAATTCATTAAATGTTTCAATAGCGGTGGGGATAATAATTTACGAAATCCTCCGCCAGCAAAATGTAAAATGAAGCTTTGGCTCCTCTCCTTCTTTTTCAATACTTTAATGCATAAATCTTCCTTTTACCTTTCACTTTTCACTTTTTACCTTTCACCTTTTACCTTTTAGAAAAATTGCAATTGGTAATTAGTAATATTGCTTTTTATATAAAAATTATGGTATATTAAAAAATAAAAAATTTAATACAAAAATCCTCAAAAAATAGAGGAGGTGAAATTCCGATGCATCATTATCAGAAATTAAATCCACCGAAAGAAGGATATCCGGTTGAATTTAAAGAAGGAAAAATCAATACACCGGATAATCCAATAATACCCTATATTGAAGGAGATGGAGTAGGACCGGACATATGGAGAGCATGTGAAAAAGTAATAAATGCAGCAGTGGAAAAGGCATACAATGGGAAGAAAAAAATAGTATGGTTTGAAATAATGGCTGGGGAAAAAGCTCAAAAGACATATGGTGAACTATTACCAAAGGATACTTTGGAAGCAATAAAGGATTATAAGATAGCAATAAAAGGACCGCTGACAACTCCTGTGGGTGGAGGCTTTAGAAGTCTTAATGTTACTTTGAGACAAGTTTTTGATTTATATGCTTGTATTAGACCTTGCAGATGGTATGAAGGGATACCATCTCCTGTCAAGCATCCGGAAAAATTAAATGTAATTATTTTTAGAGAGAATACAGAAGATTTATATGCAGGAATAGAATGGAAAGCTGGGACGCAGGAAGCAGAAAAAATAATAAAATACTTAAAGAAGAACATGAAAGTAAGTGTAAGAGAAGGTTCTGGAATAGGCATAAAGCCGATATCAGAATTTGGTTCAAAGAGATTGATAAGAAGAGCAATTAAATATGCTTTAGAGAGAAAGCGAAGGAGTGTTACTTTAGTTCATAAAGGAAACATTATGAAATACACAGAAGGAGCATTTAGGGACTGGGGGTATGAATTAGCAAGAGAGGAATTTGCTAATGAAGTCATAACGGAACAAGAGCTTATGGAGAAGTATAATGGGCAGCAACAGGAAGGGAAGATAGTAATAAAGGATCGTATAGCCGACAATATGTTTCAGCAGGTCTTAACTCGTCCGGATGAATACGATGTAATAGCTACGCCTAATTTGAATGGGGACTATTTATCGGATGCTTGTGCAGCGCAGGTAGGAGGATTAGGAATAGCTCCGGGAGCTAATGTTGGGGATGAAGCAGCTATCTTTGAAGCCACTCATGGAACAGCCCCAAAATACGCAGGAAAAGATATGGTAAATCCAGGTTCAATAATTTTATCCGGGGTGATGATGTTAGAATATTTGGGCTGGATTGAAGCTGCAAAGCTAATTGAAGAAGCATTCACAAAAACTATTAAACAAAAGATAGTCACCTACGATCTGGAAAGACAAATGGAAGGAGCTACAAAAGTTAGCACATCTGGCTTTGCAGAAGCAATAATTAAAAATATGGAAAATTAAAATCAAACAAAAAATTATCATGGAGGGATTATGAGAAAAAAAATAAGTGTAATTGGTGCTGGCAATGTAGGGGCTACAACTGCTCATATGCTAGCATTAAAAGATTTAGGAGATATAGTGTTAACAGATATTATTGAAGGAATGCCTCAAGGAAAGGGTTTAGACATGTTGGAATCAGGACCGATAGCTAATTTCACTTCTTTTGTGAAGGGAACAAATAATTATGAAGATATAAAAGATTCAGACATAGTTATAATAACTGCAGGCGTGGCAAGAAAGCCGGGAATGAGCAGAGATGACTTACTTTTCACTAATTTAAAGATTGTCCGGGATGTAATTGAGAATGTAAAAAAATACGCTTCAGAATCAATAATTATAATGGTTACTAATCCTTTAGACGCAATGACATACGCTGCATATAAATTAAGCGGTTTCCCGAAGAATAGAGTTATGGGGATGGCTGGTGTTTTAGATTCAGCTCGTTTTAGAGCTTTTATAGCAATGGAGTTAAATGTATCAATCGAGAATACTCATGCTTTTGTTCTCGGAGGGCATGGGGATGATATGGTTCCTCTTCCAAGATATTCAACAGTAGCTGGCATACCTATAACTGAATTAATGTCTGAAGAGCAAATCAGCAGGATAGTTGAAAGGACAAGGAAGGGGGGAGGGGAAATAGTGGCTTTATTAAAGACCGGAAGTGCTTATTATGCGCCTGCTGCTTCAATTCTTGATATGGTAGAAGCAATAATTAAAGATAAGAAAAAAATATTGCCTTGTTGTGCTTTATTGGAAGGAGAATATGGAGTTAATGGACTGTTTGTAGGAGTTCCTGTTAAATTAGGTTCTACTGGTGTGGAGCAAGTCATTGAAATAAAATTATTGCCTGAGGAACAAAAAATGTTTGAAAAATCAGTAGCATCGGTTAAAAATCTTGTTGAAATAATGAAACTATAAAGGAATTTTTGGAGTGATAAATGAGGATTATTACTGAAAAACAAATTCTTAATGAAGTTAAGAAGGCTATAATAGATGCTGCATTTGAATTGAGCAAAGATGTAAAAGAAGGACTTCAAAAAGCTAAGGAGGAAGAAGAATCTGCAATAGGAAAAGCTATTATACAAGAGCTTTTAGAGAATGCTGAAATAGCTTCTGCGGAGAAATTACCTTTATGTCAAGATACGGGATTTGCAGTTTTTTTTGTAGAAATAGGCGAGCAAGTATATATAGAAGGTTCTCTTAATAAAGCTATTAATGAAGCAGTAAGACAAGCGTACAAGGAAGCTTATTTAAGAAAGTCGATAGTTGAAGACCCTTTGAGGAGGGTGAATACAGGGGATAATACACCTGCAATTATCCATATAGATTATACCGAAGGGGACAAATTGAAGATAATGTTTTCAGCCAAAGGTGGGGGAAGTGAAAATATGAGCAGAATAGGGATGTTAAAGCCAGCGGATGGAATTGAAGGAGTAAAAAATTTTATAATAGAGACAGCAAAATTAGCCGGTCCAAATGCTTGTCCGCCAATAATAGTGGGAGTAGGCATAGGAGGTACTTTTGAAAAAGCGGCGATTTTAGCTAAAAAAGCGATATTTAGAGAATTAAAACAACCGAATCCTGACCCTTTCTACGCTGATATGGAAAAAGAATTATTAGAAAAGATAAATAAGCTCGGAATAGGACCTCAAGGATTAGGTGGAAGAATAACAGCCTTAGCGATTCACATTAATGTTCATCCTTGTCATATTGCTTCTTTACCATTAGCTGTAAATATTCAATGCCATTCATCTCGGCATAGAACAATAGTTATTTAAAATAACAGTCCATTGAATTTATTGGAGGAAACATGGAAAAGAGAATAAGTACTCCATTAACTGAAGAAGCGATAATGTCTCTTCATGCTGGGGATAGAGTTTTTATAAGTGGTCAACTATTAGCAGCAAGAGATGCTGCTCATGCTCGGTTAGTTAATTTAATTGAAAGGAATGAAAAACTACCGATAGAGCTTCAAGGTCAAATTATGTATTATGTAGGACCGACGCCTGCTCCGCCAGGATATATTATCGGCTCAGCAGGCCCGACCACCAGCTCACGAATGGATAAATACACACCTATTTTAATAGAAAAGGGATTAAAAGGGATGATTGGGAAAGGATATCGTTCTCAAGCTGTTAAAGAAGCAATTGTAAAATATAAAGCAATTTATTTTGCCGCTACAGGAGGAGCAGGCGCTCTTATTTCCAAAAAGATAAAAGAATCAAGAATTATCGCTTATGAAGATTTAGGTCCGGAAGCCTTAAGAATTATGATAGTAGAGGATTTCCCAGTTTATGTAGTAAATGATGCTTATGGAGAAGATTTATATATAAATGGTCAAAAAAAATACGCAATACCAATATCGTAAAAAGATAGAGAAGAAACATAGGACTTTATAATCAAGCATTATTAATAAAATATTGGGGAGTAAAAAATGAAAATACATGAATATCAAGCAAAAAGGCTCTTTAAAGAGTATGGGATACCTATTCCAAGAGGAGATGTTGCTTTCACGCCGGATGAAGCCTTAGAAGTTGCAAAGAAAATAAAAGCTTCCAAATATGTAATTAAAGCTCAAATACATGCTGGGGGTAGAGGAAAAGCAGGAGGAATTAAAATAGCTACTTCTTTGGAAGAAGTTGAAAATATTGCACGGAGAATGATTGGAATGATTTTAATAACTCATCAAACGGGAGCAGCCGGAAAAAAAGTTAGAGCAATACTTGTTGAAGAAGGAGTTGATATTAATAAAGAATTGTATTTAGGGATAACTATTGATAGAGCAAAGCAATGTCTGGTATTAATTGGAAGTCCAGCAGGAGGAGTAGAAATTGAAGAAGTGGCTGCAAAAAGTCCGGAACTCATTTTTAAAGAAGAGATTGATGTTCTTGGGCTCAAGGATTTTAAGGCAAGAAGAATGGCATATAATCTCGGTTTTAAAGATAAGCAAATAAATTTAGCTTGTTCGATAATGAAAGCTATGTATAATTTATTTATTCAAAAAGACGCTTCTTTAGTAGAAATAAATCCTTTAATAACTACATCAAATGATGGAATAATTGCTCTTGATGCTAAAATTAATTTTGATGATAATGCTCTTTATAGGCAACCAGCAATTAGAGAGTTAAGAGATTTTAATGAAGAGGAGCCTTTGGAGATAGAAGCTTCAAAATATAAATTAAATTATATCAAATTAGAAGGGAATGTAGGCTGTATGGTAAATGGAGCTGGTTTAGCGATGTCAACAATGGATTTGATAAAATTAGCCGGAGGTGAGCCGGCGAATTTTTTAGATGTGGGTGGAGGTGCCAATCAAGAGCAGATAGCACATGCTTTTAAAATTTTGATAAGCGATAAAAATGTCAAAGCTATATTAATAAACATTTTTGGTGGAATAATGAGGTGCGATGTAGTAGCAAAAGGAATAGTAGAGGCTGCTAAAGAAGTTCAGATAAATTTGCCGATGGTCGTAAGATTAGAAGGAACCAATAAGGAAGAAGGGAAGAAGATACTTCAGGAGTCTTCTTTAAAATTCGTAGTAGCTGGAACTATGAAAGAGGCAGCTGAGAAAGTTATTGAAATGATAAAAGATTAAATGGAGGAAAAGATGAGCATTTTAATAGATGAAAATACAAGAATAATTGTACAAGGGATAACAGGAAGAGAAGGGCAATTTCATGCTTATCAATGTCTTGAATATGGAAGCAAAATAGTGGGTGGAGTTACTCCCGGCAAAGGGGGGCAATTTATTGAATTTGATTCCAGATGGCGATTGCCGATATTTAATACGGTGTGGGAAGCAAAAAGAGAAACAGGCGCTGATGCAGCATTAATATTTGTTCCATCAGCATTTGCTGCGGATGCTATTATGGAAGCTGCTGATGCAGATTTAGACTTAGTAGTTTGCATTACTGAAGGCATCCCAACATTAGATATGCTGCAAGTAGTCAATTTTTTAAAAGGGAAGAGAACAAAGCTAATTGGACCTAATTGTCCAGGAATTATATCACCCGAAAAATGTAAGATGGGAATCATGCCCGGTAATATTCATATGAAAGGTAGCATCGGAGTAATTAGCAGAAGCGGCACACTTACTTATGA
>CAYREJ010000040.1:11099-13270 GCA_964423235.1 uncultured Acidobacteriota bacterium
CTGTGGATCAAATAACTAAAAGAGGGCTGGGTCAATCCACTTGCATAGGCATTGGTGGGGACCCCATTATTGGAATGTCCTTCGTTGATTTATTGAAGTTATTCAAAGAAGATAATCAAACGGAAGCAGTGGTTCTCATTGGTGAAATTGGAGGAACAGCCGAAGAAGAAGCAGCTGAATATATTAAAAATAATTTTAATAAACCTGTAATTAGTTTTATAGCAGGCAGGACTGCCCCACCGGGAAGGAGGATGGGGCATGCTGGTGCCATTATCGCTGGCGGACATGGGACCGCTGATGAAAAAATAAAAGCTTTAACAAACGCAGGAATAACAATAGCTCATAGCCCAGCAGAAATTGGCGAAACTATTGTTAAAGTTCTTAAAAATAAATAATAGCAGCGGGGCTATTCTTAAATGAGCAGAATCATCTCAGTTTCATCGGGAAAAGGTGGTGTCGGTAAAACCACCTTCGCTCTTAATTATGCTCTTAATCTCTCTCAATACGGTAAAACTATATTGATAGACTTAGATATGGGAACATCAAGTATCAGAAATCACATTGAAATGAATATTCCTTATGATATTTATCACTTCTTTCGTAAAGATATTCCACTTGAAAATTGCATAAATTCTTTATCTGACAATTATGATCCACAAGGCAAATTTAAAAATTTTTACTTCATTGCTTCCCCAAAAGGATTCTTTGAAGATATTGTTAATCTCAACTATTCGTATAAATTAAAATTAATAACAGCAATCAATAAATTAAAAGCTGACTTTATCATTTTAGATTTGCGAGCCGGTTTGGATTATAGAGTCTTAGATTTTCTTCCTTTAGCAAACACAGGCATAATTATTTTTACTCCTTTAGTTCCAGCAGCTGTTTTTGCTGCAACTGAATTAGTAGTAGCATTGGTAGTAAGAAGATTACGAAAATTATTTTCTAAGAATTCTCCAATTTATAAAACTTATTCTCATAAATATTATCGCTTATTTAATGAATTATTGGATAAAATAGAAGATATTTATGATACCTCATTTAATAACTTTGATGACTTTTTAAATCAATTAAAAGAAGCACTCGGATTAAGTCCCATCACTCATTATATTGAGAGTATCATTCATTCCTTTAAAGTATACTATATTTTGAATCAGTTTAATGGATTAAATCAATGCATTGAAAAAGTAATAAAACCTTTGGCAGATTCAATAAAGAGCAGAGTCAGTAGTTATGTTCAGCTTATAAACTTAGGTTGGATAATTTATGATCAAACCATATTAGAAGCAGGATCGAAAAAAATTCCTGCTCTTTTATATAAGAAAGAAAGTATGAAAAAAGAATTAGAAGATGAACCTTTTAAAAGGCTTGAAGAAATAAGAAAAAGCTTCTTGCCTTCAAAATTCAAAATTGAGAGCCGACCTTCATCAGGAATGAAAGAGATAAAAGATACTACTAAGATTGATCCACTTCTTAACTCCCAATTAGAAGTTCTCAAAGCTATGTTGGCTGAAGATGAAAAAATGCCTGATTATAAAAAAAATTTTGATTATATAACACGCCATAGTTTATACATAATGAAAAATTATCCATATTATTCTTTCGGAGATAGAAATTTATCTTTGGGAATGAGTTTAAGTACTGAAAAGTAAGTATTTTCATAAAGAATTAACAAGATAAGCGACGAAAAGCAATTAATCCTTCCGAAGGTATTCCACCGATTATCCATTCTACATTTTTCTCTTTGGCAAGTTCTCTTGCTTCAATACTTGCCCAATCCTCGCCAATAACTACTGGAATCACATCATTTCCTTCTAATTTTAAAATTTTTGCGCGATTGAATGAACGAAGCACATCTTCTCCATTAATTTTTATGGAAACTTCAACAATTGCTATTTTATCATTTTTCCACCATATGAGATCAGCTAATGTAGGTCTCTCATCCGGACTTAACTCCTTCCCTTTCTTGAAGATACCTTTCATCCAATTAGCTAACTTAGTTCGCACAACTGGATCCTCTGGAGAGCCCCCTTCTCCACCAGCAAAAAGATAAGGAGCATCTTTTATCGTTCTGCGCTCATATATTTCTCCATTCCTCCTTCCTGCTTCACCCTTTTGCCAAACCATAAACTCGTCCATCCTCTTTGTCAGGTTCTGAACTTGAATAGTTA